>CAYGQP010000009.1:0-15836 GCA_964352115.1 uncultured Micavibrio sp.
CAACAGCAGTATTGATTGTTTTGTCATCGAAAATAACGAAATCAACATTTTGCGATGAGAGGCCGGATACAACGCCGCGGGTTTGACCTTCCTCTACGAATGTCGAGTGAACGGTGCGAAGCTCACCCGTTGATCCCTTGATTTCCTTAAATTTTACATCGTCCTGACCGTAATCCTTCAGCAGGTCTTTCATGCTTTTGGGGTTTTTGAGCTTAGCGACCTGAAAGATCATTTGTTTGGAGGTCCAGTTTTCTACTTGAATTTCGAGCTTGTTGAACAGGCTCAGGATTTGAAGTTCCAATCTTGCATTAGGAATAAGACCTACGGTAATCGCATTTAGAATTTGCTGCGCATCGAATTCACGAATGAAGCCCTTAACCTGAAATTTTTCGGCGTGTTCGACACTGTGTTTCGGTCGTAAGTGTCTTTTGCTCTGCTTGACGTCGAGATAATAGGTAAAAGCACGCTCATCGATATAATCCGGAGCGGGATAGTAGTCAGGGCCGCGTATTATTTCAGCCTGCTCAGCGGGTTTGAGGCCCAGATACTTTTTCGCAAAGGCGGCTGTTGTATGATGGTCGATGGTTTCGATTGATCCAATAGCCTCATCACTCACGGAAATCGGTTCAACCATATGGCCGGACCAGCGTTTATCGTCGAGGCTGAATCCATTACGCGGCACGGCGTTGGCAATGCTGCGGGCAACGCCATCATGCAAATAGACCTTGAGGTGACCGTGCTCATCAATACGATAGGGAAGAACCTCATGAATGTTTACACCTCGCGAGATGACATCCGAAATCTCACCCGTTTTTTCATTGCGCATGGCCTTGATTTCAAGGCTGGAACTTTCAGTTTTGGTCGGGCGACGTTCTTCGATGTTGAGTGATTTTCGTTCTGCCATCTTGTAAGCCAGCGCGACATAGCAGGTAGGAGGGTTACCAAGCGGTTTCCCCGTGTCATCAAACAGGCGGAAATGGCCATCGAATTTTTGCTCTATGATATCTTCATCCCAATAGGGACCTGAATATTGCACACGTGCGCCCAGGCCTCTCAGGCCGCGACGGAATTCGCGCTTGGTGAAGAATGTGTATTCAATGGGGAGTTCGGTTTCCCATTGCTGGCGGTGGTCCTTGCGCATGATGAATTCGTATGCCCACTTATAGGGCAGGCGGAACAGCCGCGTTCCGGGAAAACGTTCAGGAAGTTCCTCAAGGAAAAACCCACCACAGCCCGGATCTTGTTTTGGCCGGGCGTGTTCGGAATACCAGACTAGCAAATCCGGTTCTGAGAGCTTTGACAGACTTTTACCCTCGCTCGGCTTGTCCGGCATTTCCAACAGCACAAATTCCTCCGGTGGTGGACGGGCGAAATCACGAATGAACATGACGCCGCCTTTTTTCAGTGCTTTGAAATGCGTGCGCAGCGCATCGCTTACGGCCTGTTCATTATAGCGGGACCCGGAAAAAACCTCATGCAGAACATAGGAATTAATGATGGCGTCGATGGATTCTGGTTCGAAAATGTCTTTTTCAATATCGCCGATTTGAAATTTCAAGTTATAGCGTTCGTATTTTGATTTGGCCTGATTGACCAGACGTTTGTTATAATCGATGCCTGTGAATTTCAACTTCGGCGCAAGAACAGCCATGGCATAGGTCGTTGCACCATCATCTGATCCCATATTCACAACATGCGCACCATCATCCAGCAATAAGTGCGATAGCGTGAACCATGCCTTGCGAATGATCTCGGGCGGGATGTCTTTGAGCAACAAATTGCGTTGCTCAATACTGGTCAGCATATCTTCGATATCTTCGTCGATGATTGCCGCGTTTGTGTTTTCTTTTTCAATGACTTTGGCCATGAAATATTTATACTCCTTAAGCGATCGGGATAATAGAGCAAGACAGGCAGGGATGCAAAATTTGCGCAAAAATATTATTGAAGTTGTTCAGGGCGGGATTGATGCGATCCTGCCGCCGCGCTGCGTTATGACGGGTGAAATTGTCGATCAGCAAGGTATGATCTCCCCTAAGGCATGGTCGAATTTGGGTTTTATCACGGATCCTAAATGCAGAACCTGCGGCTTTCCGTTTGAATTTGAAATATCTGATGCGAGTGAATGCACGAGCTGTTTAACGTTTCCACCACCTTATCGGTCTGCGCGCGCGCCATTGCGGTATGATGATCACAGCCGTGATCTGATTTTGCGATTTAAGCATGCCGATCAAACCCATGTCGTGAGGGCCTTTGTGCCCTGGCTCAGGAATGCCGGGCAGGAGATGTTAGGGCGGGCGGATTATATTGTCCCTGTGCCGTTGCATTATTGGCGATTGCTCAAGCGGCGGTATAATCAGGCGGCCCTTATTGCCCAAGCTATAAGCGCGGATACGGATATTCCGTGGCTGCCTGAAGGTCTAAAACGGATACGGTCAACGATGACGCAAGGTCATTTGAATGCCAAACAGCGGTATAAGAATGTTCGACGGGCGTTTTCAGTTCCAGAGGAGATTGCGCCGAATATTCAGGGGAAAGCGATTGTTCTTGTTGATGACGTTTTTACAACAGGGGCGACCGTGAATGAATGCACGTTGGCGCTTATGGGAGCAGGAGCAGCGGAAGTAAATATTTTGACGTTGGCGCGGGTTGTGCGTCAGGGGATGGACTAGAGCGCTTCACCGCGTGCAAGGCGGCCTAGATCAATTTGTGGCGCAAGGCCGATGCGCATGGCGGTGGATTTAAACAGCGGAATATCATGCACCATTTTGAGTCCTGCACGGCGCAGGCCCTTTATTCCTTCCAAGTCCTGGGAAACAATGCGGTTCATTGTATCGACACCAAAGACGCGGGTATTGATATCAAGGCTGCGACGTTTTTCGTATTTTCTCAGTAGCGCCTGATCACCTGGATCTAATCCAACGCGCATCCCATCCACGAGTGTTTCAGCCAAAGCGGCGACGTCGCGCAGGCTGAGGTTTAAACCCTGCGCGGTGATGGGGGACATGACATGTGCGGCCTCAGCAATGAGCGCTGTGCGCTGTGCAGTTAATGCTTTGGCCTTGACGGAGCATAGCGGCCAGCTCTCTGGACCGGTTTCCAGCGTAATTCCCCCAAGCACGTCTTGGCTGGCGTCCTGAAGCGCGCTTTGGAATTCCTGTTTTTTGAGTTTCAGGAGCTCATTGGCTTTGGCTTGTGTTTCAACCCAAACGACGGATGACTGATTGCCGTTCATGGGCACGAAGGCGAGAGGGCCGGACGGACGGTGGAATTCGGTTGCCGTGTTATTATGGGCGTTGGAATGATTAATCAGGCAGGTGATGGCCGCCTGATCATATTCGCGTTTTTCGGCCTTAATCCCTGCGCATGATCTGACAACAGAGCTTCGGCCATCGGCGCCAATGATGAGCGAAGCGGTGATCTCGGTTTTGTCATCAAAGCGCGCAATTACGGCCGCGTCATCAACATGAAAGTCATGAAGCATTTTTGGTGTCTGAATTTCAACGGCTTTCAGGCTGCGGGTATGATCGGCCAAAATCGCATGAAGAAGACCGTTCGGAATGTTATAGCCAAATTGATCAAGGCCGATGTCCGTGCTGTCGAACGCGGCCTCCAAAGGGCCACGGCTGATCATGCTATCATCGATAATCCGCATGGTCCGCATCGGTGTGACGTGGGGCTTCAGGGTGTCCCATATCCCGGCGGCCTTGAGGATATTGATTGAGCTTTGCATCAGCGCAACTGTGCGGCCCGATGGTTTAATGTCCTTAAGACCCGGGGGTGGTTTCGGATCGACAACGATGACGTTTGCGCCCGCGCCGCCTAAAAGTGCAGCCAGAGATAATCCCCCGTGTCCGCCACCTATAATCAGAATATCTGTTTGCTTCGCCATAGGGTTTAAACTAACTTATTTCACGAAGGAGACAAGACATATGGCTAAAATTGAAATCTATACGTGGAGCACGTGCCCCTTTTGCCGCCGCGCAAAGGAATTGCTGGACTCAAAAGGCGTTGACTACACCGAATACGATATTACCGGCAATGATGACGAGCGCGCGAAAATGGTGAAGCGCACGGGCGGGCCAAAATCAGTACCTCAGATTTTTATTGATGATCAACATATTGGGGGCTGTGATGACATTCATGCGTTGGATGAAAAGGGCGGTCTCGATCCTCTCATTCAAGCAGCATAGATCCCCGATGATCAAGGCGGCTTGCATCCAGCTCAATTCCGGTTCGGATATTCAAAAGAATCTTGATACTGCAAGCGGTCTCATTCGTGAGGCCGCTGCGCAGGGTGCGACATTGATCCAAACACCCGAGATTACGGATTACGTGATCTCTAACCGGGCGGAAAAAATGGATCAGGCCTTTGATGAAGAGGATCATCCTGGTATTCCGTTCTTTTCGCTGCTCGCGGCCGAGCTTGGGGTGACACTGATTATTGGGTCGATGTGTATCAAGGTTGCGGATGATAGAATTGCGAATCGTTGTTACGTGTTTAACCCTGATGGGGAGATCACTGCGCGGTATGATAAAATTCACCTTTATGATGCGAATTTGCCCACTGGCGAATGCCACCAAGAGAGCAAGGTATTTATTGCCGGTGACCAGCTTAGGATGGTTGAAGGTGAGGGCGCGAAAATTGGCTTGAGCATTTGTTATGATCTGCGGTTTGCATATATGTTCCGTGATATGGCGAAGGCAGGGGCGCAGGTCATGAGCATTCCCGCTGCGTTTACGGTGTCGTCCGGTCAGGCGCATTGGGAGGTGCTACTGAGAGCGCGCGCGATTGAAACAGGCAGCTTTGTTCTGGCTGCGGCGCAATCGGGTGACCATGATGGTGTGCGCGATACCTATGGTCATACGATGATTATTGATCCGTGGGGCCGGGTGATTGTTGGTATGACCACCGGAGAGGGATATGTGACAGCAGATTTGGACTTAACTGATGTTGATAAGGCGCGCGGCGCAATTGCAGCATTGAAGCATGATCGGGAATACACAAAGTGAAGAAAAAAAACTATAAGGAAGATACGCGCCTCATGCACATGGGCCGTGACCCAGATGAATATTTTGGGATTGTGAACCCGCCGATTATTCGTACCTCTACGGTTTTGGCACAGACATTTGATGAGCTAGAGGATTTCAGTCGCCCGTTTCCCTATGGAAACATGAACACGCCCATTCGCAAGAAGTTTGAAGAGGCGATGGCGGAGATTGAGGGCGGATATAATGCCATTGCGACCGCCACCGGTTTGGCTGCGATTAATCTGGCGTTGTTGTCGTTTGTAAAACCGGGCGATCATATCCTTATTCCTGATCACACATATCCAACAACCCGCACGATTTGTGATCAGTTTTACAAGCGTATGGACATTGAAGCCGAATATTATGACCCTATGGTGGGCGGTGATATTGCTAAGATCTGTAAGGACAATACATCAATTATATTTTTGGAGTCACCTGGGTCTTTCACATATGAAGTGCAGGATGTGCCAGCTATTGCTGAAGTAGCTAAAGCTAAAAATATTTTGACGATCATTGATAATACATATGCGGCCGGCGTTTTGTATAAACCGTTGTCCCAAGGTGTTGATGTTTCGCTTCAGGCGGCGACGAAATATATTGGCGGGCATTCTGATGTGAATTTGGGCGTCGTTGTGGCCTCAACGGAAGAGTTGTTTAAACAAATTCAAAGCACAGGATGGAATTTGGGCATGGCCCCGGCATCGGAGGATATATTCCTTGCGCTGCGAGGATTGCGTACGATGAAGCTGCGCCTCAGGCAGCATGAGGAGAACACGCTGAGGGTTATGAACTTTTTGACCACACGACCAGAGGTGACGAAGGTTTTCCACCCTGCGCTTGAGAGTAATCCCGGCCACAAGATTTGGAAACGTGACTTTACGGGATCTAATGGTTTGGTGAGCTTCGGGTTTAAGGGATGTGGCAAGCAAGGCCTGCGGACATTTATGGATGCGCTTGAGCTTTTCCCGATGGGTGCGTCATGGGGTGGTTATGAAAGTCTGGCCCGGCATCAATATATGAAGACATGCCGTACGGCCACGTGGGATGATGATTGCGATATTGTTGTTCGGCTGCATGTAGGGCTTGAGGACCCGGAGGATCTGATTGCGGATTTAGAGCAAGCGTTTGAGAAGTTTGCGGCTGTTATGGAGTCTTAAGCGACCATCCCGACGCGAACGCCCAATGCTTCAGCGATGGATTTTATGGCGCGGACGGAGCCATCCTTTTTCCCCGTCTCAATTTCGGTGAGGTAAGGGCGTGAAATTCCGGCCTCGCGTGCCAGATCGGCTTGTGTGAAGCCACGATATTTCCGCAGAATTTTAATCGGGCTTTCCTTGCGGGCGGTGAGGGCATCGAGCACATCATCGGGCAGATCTTCGCTTTGGGCATTGTCATTGGTCATGGCACGATATTCGTGCAGGGGAATGAGAACGTAAGGTTTGCCCTGAATGTGAAGAAGATCATAGTCCATGTGTTATTGCCCTTATTTTTGAATCACTGATCAAGAGAATTCGTAGATCATAGCGACCTTGTTGAAATAAAAAAAGGACGATTTTATAAAATAATCTTTATTTTCGCCTTTTGATATTTTGCGCTTTTTGTTCTATGGCAGCTATGATATCCAAGGCGCATGTCAAAAATTACAAATGTATATGAACGTCTTCCCGTTACGAATGAGCCACCCAAACAGATGGTTATCCTTCTGCACGGGCTTGGGGCGAACGGGCAGGACCTGTTTTCTCTTACGCCAATGTTGGCTGGGGCTTTACCCAACGCGGTATTTGTTTCGCCCGATGCGCCGTTTCCTTGCGATATGGCGCCGGTCGGGTTTCAGTGGTTTAGTCTTCAGGACCGTGATCCTGATAAAATCTACAAAGGTATTCAAATTGCCGCACCGATTTTGGATGAATTCATTTCGGAACAGCTAGAGAAGCATAATGTTTCGGCTGATAAGTGCGCGTTGCTCGGGTTTTCACAAGGGACAATGATGAGTCTTTATGCCGGGCCGAGGTATCAGGACTCTCTGGCAGGTGTTTTGGGATATTCTGGTGCATTATTTTGGGGCGACAAAATTGATGAGGCGACGCTCAATAAAATGCCTGTTCATCTTATTCATGGTGAAGCGGATCAGGTTGTGCCCGTTGATGCGTATTCTCATGCAAAACAATCGCTTGAGGCATTTCAATTTCCTGTCAGCGGCCATACAACACCACGTTTAGGGCACGGTATTGATGAGCAGGGCATAGAGTCCGGGATTGAATTTTTGACTAAAATTCTTGCCTAAAACGTTAAAAAAACATCATTAATTCTGCAGCGCACAACAAGAAAATTACAGCACACTTTTGTTGCGCCGCACACAAGCTAAAGTCCTAGATTTCATAAAAATTCGTGTGTGCACACGCAAAAACGCAGAGCAGCAATTGTTGTTTTGCAGCACATAACCCTGCTGAAACCCTTAGGAAAAGCCCGCTTCCATGGTATAATAAAATTACTTTGGATTCGCGAGGTCTTGGATCTTTCCAGCGTCCATATCGATAAGACCTCCGCCCTGAAAATTCGTGCAGGGTCCCATCCACGGATGAGAAAAGAGGAGCTGTAAAAGTGGTTCATATGGAACGAAGTATAAGTTTGGAGAAGTGTCCGGCACTGATATTAAACGCGGACTTTCGACCCTTAAGTTACTTCCCGTTATCCATATGGCCTTGGCAAGAAAGCGTTAAGGCCATTTTTCGTGATAGCGTCACTGTTATCTCTGAGTATGAGCGCACCGTAAGGTCTCCCCGGTGGGAGTTAAAGTTGCCAAGTGTGCTGGCTTTAAAGGATTATATACCGATGGCACGAAAGCCTGCATTTACAAGGTTTAATGTGTTTTTACGAGACAGCTGGACCTGTCAGTATTGCATGAGCCATCACAAGACCCACGAATTGACCTTTGACCACGTGATTCCACGATCAAAGGGTGGGCGGACGACATGGGAAAATATTGTGGCTGCGTGCCAGGGATGCAACACGAGAAAGGGCAACAAGATGCCCAAAGAAGTGGGAATGCATCCGGTACGGGAGCCAAGGCAGCCCTCAATACATGAGCTGCAGGATCATGGTAGAGCCTTTCCCCCGAACTTTCTGCATGAAAGCTGGGGTGACTTTCTCTACTGGGATACAGAGCTACTTGAGAACTAGCGAACGTATCTGAAGAACAAGTTTTGGTGCGGCTTTGCGCAGGAGAATGGTTTAGAACTTCTTTCGTGAGCAGGTCCAGCCCTTAAAATCAAGGGCAAGCCAAAAATCCTTAAGAACCAATAGTGGGCTTAAGGGAACCGTGCAACGAAAGGAGAACGTTATGTTTGGTAACATTACAAATCTTGCACATCACCGTTCAATCACTGGCGCTATAGGCTTTTTCTTGGTCTATACGATCGTATTGGTTGGACTTTCAACCTTCCTCGGTCACTATCTCGTCTCATTTGGCGTGATTGATGGCGTCGTCGGAGGGTTCTTCGAGGGTGGAGAAATCCACACAATGATTGGAGCTGGTTGGGTACTCGTACTCTCCTCTATGATGCTTCAGTCTAAGAAACTGACCAATGACATCATGGCTGTTGTACTGTCCGTGATTGGTGTATATCTCGCATACACAGTGAATGTTATGCTGGGTATGGTCGTTGTGTCATTTATCTCGACACTGGGTAAGTAACCCATATTAATGCGAAGACCCCCAAAAGGGGGCCTTCCTCATAAAAAAGGGCCGGATTTTTGTTTTTGCGAACGGATCCGGCCTTTTCTATATCTGTATTCTTCTTGCCTTTATGTTCGGGGCAGGCCCTATGCTATTTCATGGCCTTTGTGTATAAAACTGGCGTCGATGGGTCTTCTGTGCCTAGGCTTTCATTTAATTTAAGCTCAGCAGCAGTGACCAGCTTGTAGGCAAATTCAGAATTCTGGAATTGGGCTAAAATCGCTGGTATTAACTGCGCTTGTATATAGGCAAAGTTCAATTCGCGCACGGCGTCTGTGTCGGGCTTATTGTCTTTAATTTCCTGAAGCTTTTGAAGTCCTGCAGCGACAAATACTCTAATGGCATGGGTCATGTTGCCGGTTCCGTGATCTTCAATCGATTTTGCAATATTCAACGCGACGTCTTCAGGCAGCGTGCTGTCGCATGATTCTAATGCTTGCGATTGGTTATCCTGTAAAACCTTAGGTGATTGAAACAGCGCGATCATAAAAAAAGAGCCTCTGGGGTATGGTTTATAGGGACGTCATTATCTTAGTTCAGTATACGATTTTTTTGCAGGTGCGAGCAAATTTGGCTCGTAAGTGATTTACTCTAAAGACAAAAGGTAAAGAAAGTCTTGACTTGTTGTGTCCAAAGCCGCTATGACAAAGGCCTTAAGGGCAGTTCAGGCTTTATTTGGCATTATTCGGGAAGGGATAACCATGTTTAACGATTTATTTGATTTAGGAAAAAAGCGCACATTGAAAGAATCAATTGGCTTTTTTATATTCCACAGCGCGCTTGTATTAACCGCTATGGGCGTGATTGAAATATTAGGACGTACATCGCTGTAGGCTATAATCAGGCACGTTTTAGAATAAGGCTGGCAAAGCACACGCAGGCCAGACCAAGACACCAGACAATATTATAATTTGCCATGGAGAGGCCCAGAAAAGGGTCGATCCAGGCGATTTGATCGCAGGCGACCGCTGGGCTTTTCAGGATATGTTCGAGCAGGGTTTCAGGGTCTTGTGTGAAATCGGGCACGGCGCAGCCTTCCTCACCAAATGTCCACCATTTGCGCTCTACACCTGTATGGAATGCCGCCAGCGCGCTGTTACTCAGCATGGCGAGGCCGCTGAGCAGGATCATGAGTTTGGGTATGGGCTGCACTTTCTTCATTATGAGGCCAATTAGCCCTAATAGAATGACAAGCGCGAATGGAATACGCTGGTATAGGCACAGAATGCATGGCTCAAGGTCATACGCAAATTCGGCAAAATAGGCCATGCCCAGAGAAAATATTGATAGTACCGTAACGCCGATCAACACGACGAACGGGCAGGACAGATATTTTTTGATAAGCGCAACCATTATAGTAGAGATTTAATGAAATCTTTGACCACGTCAATGCCTTCGGTGCCAAGAAAGACGACAGCGCCAGCCAGCATGGCCACCCAAAGTGAGCCAATGATAGCGCCAATGATGACGGCCAGCCCGTCACGCATCAGCACTCCAACGGCCATAAGCGCTATACCGAAGCTGGGGACCGTATTTGTAAGCGGAAGGGGCACACAGACCGATAATGCCATGATAAAGCCTAAAAAACCGATGATATTGGAAAATATGCCTTCTGTTATAAAGGCGAGGCGGGGTTTCACGAGCATTTCTAACCGCTTGGCCCATGGCAGTGCGCCGTTAATCATTTTATCAAGCTTATGTTTTGCGATACTTTTTTGGCGAATGCCCCTTGGCATCCAAATTGTGTGACGCCCGATCATTTGTTGCAGGGTTAAAATAAGCAGTGGTGAAGCCAGTATAATGTTGATTCCCGGCGGGACGGGCAGGGGCAGCGCCATGGGGAAGGCAAATAAAAGCAGGAAAAAACCAAAGCCACGCTCGTGAAACGCCTCCAGAAGGGCGGAAAACGCGATTGTGTCGTGTTTTAAGGCCGTTTGAACATCTATCAGAAGATCAGAAATGGTCCGCGGGGCGGCATTTTTGTCTATATCGGCGGCAAAATCGTTCATGATTTCAATCTAGACGGTAATGCAGAGACGACCAAATGGTTTTTTATCCTCATTATTTTCCCTTAAAATTTACATTATATCAGTGTGTTATGTGGCTTTTTATCAGGGTTGCTCGTTTTGCACGCTCTGGCATCTCTTTTGCGTTATGTAAAAATATAAAGCACATAAAACAGGGATGAAGCCAATGAACTATGATTTTCGCTATGCAGAAACGCAAAATGTCTATGAACGTGTATTCCATGAGCTCATGGACCGCGGATTTACGAAGGGGGAGGCCCATGAAATGCTCGGCAACCTCTGGAATGTCACGCGCATTGAGGCGGAGTAGATCGATATATTAGTAAAACTGGGAGCTGCGCCTTTATTTTCGCTGCGCCAAAATCAGTGCATAATGTTTTCTATCGCTCACTGCGTTTGCTGAGAAAACCTCATGGTGCCTCCGGAGAGACTTGAACTCTCACTCCCGTAAAGGAACCGGATTTTGAATCCGGCGCGTCTACCAATTCCGCCACAGAGGCAACTGTGATTTATTTGAGAGTGTTTATCCGATTATGATTCAAACATCAAGAAAAACTCTGGTGTTTTGATTGAAGACATTAAAAAAGGCGGCTGATGGGCCGCCTGATCTTTTTGTGTTTTGCCAGATAATATTACAGAGCATGTGCAGGAAGTAATGCGCCTTGAGAGGCTGTTGATGCAGCTCCTGCTGAAAGGGTCTGAGCTGCGCCCATGCCGCCTCCGGCCCCACCAAAAGTAGAGCCCATGCCAAATGCTGCTGGATTTGCGCCTGCTGGAAGCACGCTCGAAGCTGGAGCGCTTGCTGATGCTAGGACGCTACCTGCGCCAGGCGCTGCTGTTGTTCCCGCTGCGGCTGCAGGGAATGCTCCGACCGCAGGAGAGGTTGTGCCTGCCGCACTTGAGAGAATTGTTGCTGCTGATGGTGTTGGAGCGCCTGCTGCGGCACCGCCACCTGCGGTGAGAGCACCCCAGGCATCGCTAAGGCCCGTGCCTATGCCTGCATAATCTGCAGATACGACGGTTGTTCCAAGGCCATTGGCTGTGATTGCTGTAGCGCTTGCTAATTGATTAAATCCATAAGACCCTACTGTGGCGACATTACTCCATATGCCGCTTCCTGCTGCTAACGTTGGAAGAGGGGCTGCGACGGCACCCATGGCTGCGGGGGCAAAAATCCATGCTCCACCAACAAAAATTGCTGATGCGCCAATTGTTAGGGGCAATCCTGTGAGGCTGACAGGGTTTACACGCCCCCAAATAAAACCTGCGGTTTTCTTGAATGCACCTGTTGCTGCTGCGGCTGTTTCAGACGCTGCTTGCGCTGTTTCACTTGCCATTATACTTCTCCATTATTGCCGTTAAACTTTTTTACTCTTTTTAATTTATTATGCCTTAGTATATCAAATTTGGGTCTTGCCGCGCAAATTTGCGCGTTTTATGGCCCTTTTGGCCCAGCGTCAGCGCCAGTTTCAGGCGATTTTGCCGGTCTTATCTTATTTCGAGGCGCTGTGATGATTTCAACGTCATCGCCTCGGTCACTGTTTGGATCTCCGTTCAAGATGATTGTTCCACCCTCGACGATAACGCGTCGGCCATCCATTGTGACTTCTGTATCTTCAGCCAGGGTTTCAATGCGGAAACCATAACGATCAACGCCGGGACGCGGGGCATTCGGGAATTGCGGGCCGTTGATATATCCGCGCGCATGAGCGATATATGCTACTGTGTATGGAATACTGGTATCGCTTAATAGTTTCTCGCCAACAAATACAACCCGTCCGTCGGCATAATTTCCTGGGTTGTTAAGCGTTATCTTGCTCAGTAGCTGCTCAACAAGAGCGCTTCTGTCTGCGCTTCCTTCGTCGAGTTGGCCAATGTCATGCACAAGCTTGAGTAGTTCTCTTGTCTGGGCCTTGCCTTGTTGTTGCACCTGTTCCGGTGCTTTGCCTTCTGCTTCTGCATTAACATAGAAGCTGTCAATCACAGCCATAGGTATTACAAATATCTGTTCACCGGTTTGAGGGTGTTTTTGCATGTAAATCTGCGTGTCTGGGTTGACGCTATTGGCTTTCAGAAGAGCGATGGTTGAGTTTTTCTGGCCTATCTCGGTCTCAAATTGTCCTCTTAAGGTATTGATTTCGCCTTGATGTTCTTCATTAAGATCGTTTTCGAGTTTCTCAAGTGCAGCTTCGTGGGTAGCCATAGGGATGGTCAGTGCGGCAACAGGCTTTTTTGAGGTTGGTTTTTTACTATCACCATCACCACTCATCATAATAGCCGTGACTGTAGAAGCTAACACTGCAGATGTTATTGGATGTTTTAATACTGCACCGATTCTACTTGTTTTAGTCGTAGCGGTATTAAAGAACCTTCTCGCGCCTTTTTGAATTTTGGCCGGGCCAGCCAGCCCTGCATCTTTGAATTGTTCTACCGTGCCTTGTGCTACAAATTGATCTAATGCTGCCTTTGCATCGCCACCCGCTGCTTGAATCGAACTTACTGTTGCTTTTGCCATCTCTATAGTTCTCCGTTATCGCCGTTTATTAATAATTTCTTAATTTTTGATGTTGAAAATCTATCAAAAATCAGAGGTTATGTCAAAATATTGCAGCTAAGGCGCTGATAATAAGCATATATTCATGCGCTGCGTTTTCTTACTTTATGTAAATTATAAGTGTTGCGTGGCATATTATTGGCCGGTCTTTGTTACTTTAAGGCTATGGGCTGTCATATAAAAAAAGGGAGGCCTGAGGACTCCCTTTTTGTTGACGACGTTTTTTTACTTGTTTTAAGCGGCTCTGAGGCCGTAGTCGTCATTGGTTTTATTACGATGGGCTGCAAATCTAAGGGGCGCTGACTCCTGGTTTGCTTCTTCTTGTGTGTTATCAAGAACGATGATCTCATCTTCCCTGATGGCATTTGCCGCTTGCGCGAACGAATAAACGGGCGAACTTGGTGAAGCGGGGGAATCGTTGGCTGCGGAGACTTGTTCAGATGCTTTTTTGAACAAGTGCTGGACGTCTTCCCATGATTTTAAACCTGCATCTCTTAGGTCGGGAGCACCCTGTATGACGTTGTCTGCTGTGCCGCGTACGCCATCTTCAATGGCTCTCCAGATGACTTCGGGTAAACCGTCTTCTTTTTTTGCATTGTTTGCGGCGCTTGTTAACGCGCCTGCAACGGCCATGGCCCAAACAACATCGCGGCCTTTTCTTGTAAGGGGAAACTTTAGCGTTTTTCCTGTGAGCTTAAGTCCGCCAACAGAGATATCCTTGAGTCCCTTGCCGAGCTTTATTGCGCCTTCGCCGGAATTATTTGCGCCGTTCGCTGCTTGTTTTGCATCCTGATGTGCGGTCGTTGCGTTCTTTTTCTGAGCCATTTCTTTTTCTCCTAAAATCAAAGATTATGCTTTTTACATAAACCTAGAAATAATTGCAAGAAAATTATGTAAACCCAAGGGGTGGATGTTACAAAACAGACAATGAATCTGTTTTATGCGGCTTTTGAGGCTGATTTTTTATTGAGTAGGGGAGACAGGAACTCTGCAGTGAAGGATGTTTTGACCTTGCAAATATCTTCCGGGGTGCCGGATGCGATGATCTGCCCGCCTTTATGGCCGCCTTCGGGGCCGATATCGATGATGTAATCGGCGGTCTTGATAACGTCGAGATTGTGTTCGATGACCACAACGGTGTTGCCCTGATCGACCAGCTTATGAAGGACTTCGAGGAGTTTGCGGACATCCTCGAAATGCAAGCCCGTTGTGGGCTCGTCCAAAATATAGAGCGTTTTTCCGGTGGAGCGTTTTGATAGTTCTTTTGACAACTTCACACGCTGAGCCTCACCGCCCGAAAGGGTTGTGGCTTGCTGGCCGACCTTGATGTAGGTCAGGCCGACATCCTCGAGCGTCGTCATTTTATCGCGTATTGATGGCACAGCCTTAAAGAATTCGGCGGCCTCTTCCACGGTCATATCCAGCACATCGGCGATGGATTTGCCCTTAAACTTAATTTCCAGCGTTTCGCGGTTGTACCGTTTGCCCTTGCAGGTTTCGCATTCAACATAAACATCCGGCAGGAAATGCATTTCGATTTTAATCACGCCATCGCCGCTGCAGGCCTCGCATCGGCCACCCTTAACGTTGAAGCTGAACCGCCCGGCGTTGTAGCCGCGGGCCTTCGCTTCGGGTAGACCGGCAAACCATTCACGAATGGGTGTAAACGCACCGGTATAGGTCGCAGGGTTTGATCGTGGTGTGCGGCCAATGGGCGATTGGTCAATATCAATGACCTTATCGACAAACTCTAAGCCCTTAATTGCCTTGTGGGGCAGGGGAATATGTTTTGATTTCATGAGTTTGCGGCTAGCGGCTTTATACAACGTATCGATTGTAAATGTCGATTTTCCGGAGCCAGATACACCAGTAATACAGGTTAGCGTGCCAAGCGGAATTTTGCCCGTGACGCTTTGCAGGTTATTGCCTGTGGCCTCTATGACCTCAATATTCTGCCCCTTTTTGCCGGGGCGGCGTTTGGCAGGAACGGGAATTTCCTTTGTGCCGTTCATGTAGGCGGCTGTCATAGAGCGCTTGGATTTAAATACCTCTTCCGGCGTTCCGTTTGCCACAACGCGGCCTCCGTGAACCCCTGCGGCCGGTCCCATATCAATCAGGTAATCGGCGCTTCGGATTGCATCTTCGTCATGCTCTACGACAATCACGGTGTTTCCCAGATCGCGCAGGCGTTTCAAGGTCACAAGCAGGCGGTTGTTATCGCGCTGGTGCAAGCCGATAGAGGGTTCATCCAGCACGTAAAGCACGCCCGTCAGCCCGGAGCCGATTTGGCTCGCCAGGCGAATGCGCTGGGATTCACCGCCAGAGAGCGTGCCGGAAGAGCGAGAGAGTGTAAGGTAATCCAGACCGACATTCATCAGGAACGTCAGGCGTTCATTGATTTCCTTCATGATCTGGCGGCCAATTTCCTGATGTTCTTTGTTCAGTTTTACCTACAGCGCGCCGAACCAGTTAAATGCGTCTTCTATAA
>CAYGQP010000010.1:0-8751 GCA_964352115.1 uncultured Micavibrio sp.
AATGGCCCATTCTCGATTATACGTTCCCGCGATAAACTGAGATCTATGCAGCTTTTAGCAAGCAAGGGCATTGATATTCCCCGAACTGGATTTGCCAATTCCCCACTAGACACCAAGGATTTGATTAAGATCGTTGGCGGCGCACCCGTCGTGATCAAGCTTCTTGAGGGCACGCAAGGCAAGGGTGTCGTTCTGGCCGAAACCAACAAAGCCGCAGAAAGTGTGATCAACGCGTTTAAGTCATTGAAAGCAAACATTCTTGTTCAGGAATTCATCGCCGAAGCGCAAGGATCAGACCTTCGGTGTTTTGTGAATGGCGATAAAGTTGACGGTGCCATCGAGCGCCGCGCTGCCGAGGGTGAATTCCGCGCCAACCTTCATTTAGGCGGAACAGCTTATAAAACCAAAATCACACCGGCCGAGCGTAAAATCGCCGTTGCCGCGGCCAAAGTCACCGGCCTGCGCGTTTCCGGCGTTGATCTGATCCGGTCTTCTTCAGGGCCAAAAGTTTTGGAAGTCAATTCCTCTCCTGGGCTTGAAGGCATTGAAAAAGCAACACAAAAAGACATTGCCGGCCTGATGATCGAACATATAGAGAAAAAAGTCGCTGATAAAAAAGAGAAAAAGAAAGCCGCTTAGAACTTAAATTCCGACCTGTAGCTCCAATGGCTCCGGGCTACCGCCAATATCAGACACGGCCGCGATTACCTCCAGGGTTGCGGATTTTACCAGCGCAGCTTGTGTCCCTCGCAGAACGACACTGACGCCCAGCTTTCCGTTGCGCAAATACGGATAGCTGCCGATATCAACATCATCATATTGCCCCTGAATATATGCCAATGCTTCGGCCATTTTACTTTCGGGGATATCGCAGGAAATGGTGTTGGATAAGATTATGTCCCCGCCCTCAAGCGTTTTAAGGACGTGATCCATCATGGCCTGCATAATCTTGGGCACACCCGCCATAACGTGCACATTGCCCATTATAAACCCCGGCGCCGCGGAGACGGGATTGGGGATAAGGCTCGCCCCCACGGGGATCATGGCCATTCTTAGGCGCGCATCGGACAGCTCGTCCTTGCCGTAGTGCGTAAGAAGCAGATCGTAAGCCTTCGCGTTTTGCTCCAGCTTGACCTCAAACGCATCGGCGATACATTGCGCCGTAATATCATCATGCGTTGGTCCAATTCCACCTGTGGTGAAGATGTGGTCAAATTTTGCCCGCAGCTCATTCACGGTCGCAATAATGATTTCCGCGACGTCCGGAATAACGCGCGTTTCCATCAAGCGAACGCCATGCGCGGTTAAATGCTCCGCGATCCAGCCGGAATTGGTATCCTTCGTGCGGCCAGATAAAACCTCATTTCCAATCACAATAACGGCTGCTGTAATGGTTTTTGGGCTTTTTGGGGCGGTCATGTTGATCTTTTCGCTTATAGACTGTAAGTGTTGATTTGTTTTTTAAATATAGGATCTTTCATGAATTTGACCACCAATAAAATGAATGCAGAAGGCATTGAGCTTCATCCTGAAGCCGACTTTGAGGGCATGCGCAAGGCCGGAAGACTGGCTGCAGAGTGTCTGGACATGATTACGGACTATGTTGTGCCCGGCGTGACCACACAAAAACTGGATGATTTGTGCGTCGAATTTATTGCAAAACACAACGCGATCGCTGCGCCTTTAAATTATAAAGGCTTTCCCAAATCGATCTGCACATCCATTAACCATGTCGTTTGTCATGGTATTCCCGGTGATCGGGCGCTTGTAGAAGGTGATATTGTAAACATAGATGTCACGGTAATTCTTGACGGTTGGCACGGCGATACATCGCGCATGTATCTGGTCGGGGATAAAATTCCCATTAAGGCCAAGCGCCTTGTTGATGTTACCTACGATTGCCTGATGGCGGGCATAGAGATGGTCAGGCCTGGCAATACCCTGGGTGATGTAGGTCACGCGATCCAGGCATTGGCCGAAAAGCACAGATTTGGCGTTGTTCGGGACTTTTGCGGCCATGGTTTAGGGCGTGAGTTTCACGTGCCGCCATCCGTGATGCATGTTGGCCGGCCCGGTGAGGGCACGGTATTAGAACCCGGCATGTTTTTTACCATTGAACCGATGATTAATGGGGGCCATTATGCCACCAAGGTCTTGCAAGATGGTTGGACAGCCGTTACTCGCGATCGATCGTTATCCGCGCAATTTGAGCACACCTTAGCCGTCACGGATGATGGATTTGAAATCTTCACGATTTCATCCAAAGGCTTCACAAAGCCGCCCTATGTTTGAAGGTAAATTCGCTTATTTCACGCCATCGACAAGACTAGGCTCTGGCTGATCTCCAGCCAAGTTTTCTTCTGCAAGAACGCGCTTCTGCCATCCTTTTGACATAAGATCTGTTCCTGCTTTTGCTCTCGCATTTGCGATTGCTGTAAGTGATGAAGACATGTTCATGATCTGGTACTCCCCTATGCTTTTTCATCCTATACTATATATTTTATGGAAAATTTATTAACGACTTATTAGGGCCGCTCAAAAAATTACTGTTTCTCTGGACGATGAACAAATTCAATCTCTATTGGTTCGTCGAGGTCCTTGCTCTGATATTTTGATTTCCCATGGTCTTCAACGACCTTCAAACGGTCAGACTTACTTCCCCAAGCCACTTCAATTGTCATTAGCGATCTCCCCAGATCTGATTTTCCACACAATAGTACTCTTTTATTCTTATACAATTTTATGAAAAATTCGTTTACATTTGCGCTAATATTGAAAAAAGTTACGGAGAACCGTATAAGAAACCTTATGAGCGCAGAAAAAGAACGACCCCCGCATTACCATGGCCATCGCGACAGACTGCGGAAGCGCTTCATCGAAAACAGCGAGACCTCGCTGCAAGACTATGAATTGCTTGAGCTTTTTCTATTCATGGCGATACCACGCCGTGATGTAAAACCGCTAGCCAAAGCGCTGATCGAGCATTTTGGATCCCTGCCGGAGCTTCTAAACGCCGATGTCGCGGAAATTATAAAAATTAAGGGTATAAGCGAAAATACGGCGATTGGGCTCAAAGCAATAAATGCCGTTTCGCGCAGATCTTTAAAACAAGAACTCATGAAAAAACCTGTTCTTAATTCATGGGCGAGGCTTATGGATTATTGCTATGCGACGATGGCGCACGAGAAAAAAGAGCATTTCCGTATCCTTTTTCTCAATAAAAAGAACGAAATGATTGCTGATGAGATTCAAAGCTCCGGCACTGTTGATCACACGCCGGCCTACCCTCGTGAGATTATGAAGAGGGCCTTGGAACTCGGAGCTACGGCTTTGATTTTACTGCATAACCACCCAAGCGGTGACCCCAGACCATCACAAGCGGACGTGGATATGACGAGAGCAATCCAATTAGCAGCGCAGGCATTGAATATTGTCGTGCATGACCATGTTGTGATCTCCAGAAATGGTTATACGAGCTTTAAAAATGAAGGCTTGTTATAGACGTATTATCGCGCCGAGACAGATCTGTGCGGCAAAGGCTGGTTGAATCAGACTGGATAAAACCTCAAGAACACCCAGACTCATTCCACACAGCGCGAACCCAACACATAGCTTTACCAGAGGTGTTTTTCCAAATTTTTCGGCATAAAAAGCTGCCAATACAAAAATCACTGCGCAAAAATAAGCATGATGAAGGATAGGCGCATCGTGCAAAATGAATTGCTGTGTGATCATGGCTATCGACACAGCCACAAAAAAGGGCAGCAGAAACACTAAACTCTGATGAAATGCGTTTTTAATCATCGACATAGAATTGACTTTAGGGCAGCGCATCGTGTATTCCAAGCACATAAGGAATGAGATTATGATACCACGTTATACCCGCCCCGAAATGGCTGCGATATGGGCCGATGAGAATAAATTCAAGATTTGGCTTGAGGTCGAAACGCTTGCGCTGGAAAAAATGGCCGAACTGGGCATTGTGCCTGAGAGCGCCGCGAAGGCTTTGCGTGCAAAAGGCGCGTTTGATATCGACCGGATCAACGAGATCGAAAAAGAGGTCAAACATGACGTCATCGCATTCCTCACATCAGTCGCGGAAAACGTAGGCCCAGAAAGCCGTTACACCCATCAGGGCATGACCAGCTCCGATGTCATTGACACGTCATTTGCGGTTCAACTGACCCAGGCAGCAGATCTGCTGATCGCTGATCTTGACCGCCTTCTTGAGGCCCTGAAAAAGCGCGCTAATGAACATAAGGATACCCTGTGTATCGGACGCAGCCATGGCATTCACGGAGAACCTACGACATTTGGATTAAAACTGGCTGGTCATTATGCGGCGTTTGCCCGCGCCAAAGACCGGCTGTTATCTGCGAAAGAAGAAGTCAGCACCATTACAATCTCTGGCGCGGTGGGCACATATTCCATGCTTCCGCCCGAAGTTGAGGCACATGTGGCCAAAAAGCTTGGCTTAAGGCCTGAAACCGTTGCAACGCAGGTTATTCCCCGTGATCGTCATGCGATGTTCTTTGTTACGCTGGGCGTGATTGCATCATCCATTGAGAATTTGGCCGTCGAAATACGTCATTTGCAGCGCACGGAAGTGCGAGAGGCTGAGGAATACTTCTCCCCCGGCCAAAAAGGTTCCAGCGCCATGCCGCACAAACGTAACCCCATTGCGACCGAAAACCTCACCGGACAGGCGCGCATCATTCGCGCCGCGGTTATACCAGCGCTTGAAAACGTTGCGCTGTGGCATGAGCGTGATATCTCCCACTCCTCCGTGGAGCGGACCATCCTGCCCGATGCCCTGATATCGGCTGATTATGCCCTTAATCGTCTTGCAGGGGTGATTGAGAACCTCATCGTTTACCCGGACACGATGATGGAAAACCTTGTAAAGATGGGCGGATTGGTATTTTCACAGCGCGTGCTTCTGGCCCTGACACAGGCCGGTATATCGCGCGAGGATGCCTATAGAATTGTCCAGCGCAACGCCATGCAGGTCTGGGAAAGCAAAGGGAAAAAGACGCTCAGGGATTTCTTAGCCCAAGACAGCGATGTGACGGATAAGATTAGCGAAAAAGATTTAGACGCCATTTTTGATTACGGCGCCTACACAAAACATATTCCAACGATTTTGAAACGTGCGGGCGTGCTTTAGCCTTTTACATCTTGTCGTGGCGCTCAACACCATGTGCAGCTTCTGCTTGAGCCCCGCTCGGTAAATTATGGCCAGCAATGTTTTCTGCGGGAATTTTAAACGTTTGCATACGATCTGCGCCTATAACTTTAATATCAT
Organism: uncultured Micavibrio sp.; assembly: GCA_964352115.1. Lineage (GTDB taxonomy): Bacteria > Pseudomonadota > Alphaproteobacteria > Micavibrionales > Micavibrionaceae > CAYGQP01. The sequence continues at coordinate 5,306 of CAYGQP010000010.1, forward strand.
AGCCATATTCTTGTGCAGAATCGGCAATCGTATCTAAAATCAATTTAGAGAATTCTTCACCAGATAGGTATTCTTTCTGTAAATAAATTTTAACCATTGCAACGTAAGGGTCCATAAAGGTCTGAACACCATACTCTTGAACGGATTTATGTCGATCATCACCGAGAACCTTTTCGATTCTGTCTCTGATGAAGTCACCCATATCTCTATCCATTACGCCATTATTCATTACTTTATAGCTTATGCGGCCTTTGCTGATATCTACAATAATAGTTCTGCCTGATGCGGTGTAATTGTGAATGTCCATAGCCGGCTCTTTTGGCTCTGACTTTGGTGCATCGACTCTATTTGCCGCCGACGCCAGAACACCTGCAAGCTTCTTTCTTACTCCACCTAGAATAGGGTTTTTCCTGCTCATAATTCCACCTAAAATACGTTGTTCAAATATGACGTAGGAATAAAATAGCAAACACTTAATATTATGTCAAATAAATCCACCCTTTCCTTTAATCATTTAATCATTATATTAGGGGCAACACAGTCAGAGGAGATTACGCTATGAAAGGCGACAAGAAAATTATCGAGCACCTAAATGCGGCCCTGAAAAAGGAGCTCACCGCTGTAAACCAGTATTTTTTGCACGCTAGAATGCTCGAGGATTGGGGCGTAACGAAGCTTGGGAAGCATGAATACAACGAATCTATTGAGGAAATGAAGCACGCTGACGAGCTGATCCAGCGTATTTTGTTCCTTGAGGGCCTTCCTAACCTTCAGGAGCTGGGCAAGCTTCACATTGGTGAAAATGTTAAGGAAATTCTTGAATGTGACCTCAAGATCGAGATTGATGGCGCAGAAGCCTACAGAAAAGCCGCGGCCTACGCAGAATCGGTTCATGACTATGTCACACGTGATCTCTTTATTAGAATCCTCTCCGACGAGGAAGGTCATATTGATTATCTGGAAACGCAGCTGCAAATGATCGAAGATATGGGCATTCAAAACTATATTCAGATCAATTCCGAGAGCCCTCTCGACGCCGAAGCGTAAATATAAGACACAAAACTGATTTCTAAGCGGCGCCGATCGATCTTGATCCGGGCGCCGCTTTTTATTGCATATCAGCGCCTTAAAGAAAAACAGAACAAAAATCCGCCTTCGGAATGAGAATCACTTGCACCGCAGGCTGTTTTGAGTGATACTGATTCTTAACTGGTAATGATTCTCATTCTAGGATTGATATAAAAAAGGCCCTCGCCCATGATTGTATGCTTGTGTAATCCCTTTAGCGATAAACAAATCAATGCGCATTTAACAGCAAACGCGGATAAAAAAGCTAAAGTATCAGAGATTTACAGCATCTGCAGCGATGGGCAATCACCGCAATGTTGCTCTTGTCTTGAGACCATTAAGGATATGGTCAAGGCGCACAACCGCAAAGTTGTGCCAATTGCCGCTGAATAACCTGTATCCAGAGCCATTCTGACGCTTGCAATCTCCTCTACTCTGTGCAAATCTCAACATCACTTTCCACATCGATATTTAGAGGAAAAATCACAATGTTGAAACGATTCACGCCATCCAATTTGGCATTATTATTTGGGAGTATTTTTATTATGACCGCAGCAACCGCAGCAAATACACAAGCTGCCGACCCGGAAAACACAATTTACATGCAGCTTTCCACGGGTGGAACCGTGACGCTGGAGCTCAAGCCTGACCTTGCGCCGAAACATGTTGAGCGCATTAAGACCCTGGCCAAAGATGGCTTTTATGATGGCATCATTTTCCACCGCGTTATTGATGGATTTATGGCACAAACCGGCGATCCAACAGGGACTGGTACAGGAGGCTCCGAGCTTGCTGATCTGCCTGCAGAATTTAGCGATTTTAACTTTGAGCGCGGCGTCGTTGGCGCAGCCCGCACAGCCGACCCCAACAGTGCAAACTCTCAATTCTTCATATGCTATGATGACTGCAGCTTCCTGAACAATCAATACACGGTCTTTGCCGTTGTGACCGACGGCATGGAAGAGGTCGATAAAATTGCCAAGGGTGAGCCACCGGCTAATCCGGACAAAATTGTCAAAATTACCCTCGCATCCGATGCCAAAGAGCAAACAGCGAACTAAAACAGCATGAAACTGCCTTTTTATCAGGTCGATTCATTTACATCAGAGGTATTCGGCGGCAACCCAGCCGCCGTTTGCCCTTTGCCCGAATGGTTGCCCGACAAAACCCTTCAAAGCATCGCGTCAGAGAACAACCTTTCCGAAACAGCATTCTATGTTATCGAGGAAACTGATGGAAGAGAACAAATTGAGTTGCGGTGGTTTACACCAAAAGGTGAGGTTGACCTGTGCGGCCACGCCACGCTGGCCAGTGCTTTTGTTATGTTTACGGAACACGGTTACCCTAAAGACAGAATATATTTCAATACGAAGTCCGGCGTATTGAATGTGCGAAAAAGTGATCATGGACTTACCATGGACTTTCCGCTTTGGAGCTATAATGAGAAGCCTACACCGGATCTCTTATATGATGCTCTAAGCCCTCACCCCTCCGAATATTATGTGGGGAAAGACGTTATGGCTGTGTTTGAGAGCGCCGATGAGGTTCGCGAGCTTGACCCCGACATGAAAATGCTGGCGCAGTGCAAGGATACACGCGGCATTATTGTTACCGCGCCGGGGGATAACGGCTATGATTTCATTTCACGCGCCTTCTTTCCTAATCTTGGTATCCCTGAAGACCCGGTTACAGGATCAGCGCATTGTATGATTGCCCCCTATTGGGCGGAACGCCTTGGAAAGACAACATTAAAGGCTTATCAGGCCTCTGCCAGAGGCGGAGATTTATTGTGCGAGATCAAAAACGAGCGCCTGGAGCTTACAGGGCAAGCTGTTTTGTATGCCAAGGGCGAAATCTATGTCTAATGAATGGTGGAGGGGCGCCGCCCTCTATCAGGTTTACCCGCGCAGCTTTCTTGATACCAACAATGACGGCATCGGCGATCTGCCTGGAATTACACAAAACCTTGAATACATTGCCGAATTGGGCGTAGAGGGGATATGGATCTCTCCTTTTTTTACATCGCCGATGAAAGATTTTGGCTATGACGTCAGTGATTATCGTGATATCGACCCGATCTTTGGCAAGCTTGCGGATTTTGATGAGTTATTATCAAGGGCACATGATTTAAACCTTAAAATCATTATTGATTTGGTGCTGAGTCATACATCAGATCAGCATGCATGGTTCCACGACCCGGCGAAAAAGGATTATTACGTTTGGGCGAATACAAATCCAGATGGTGGCCCGCCGAATAACTGGGTGTCTGTTTTTGGTGGGCCAGCATGGACACTTGATGAGAGATACAGCCAGTATTACCTCCATAACTTTTTGAAAGAACAGCCAGATTTGAATTTTCACAACCCGAAGGTTCAGGA
>CAYGQP010000010.1:8761-15046 GCA_964352115.1 uncultured Micavibrio sp.
AAGCTTTGGACATTGCACGATTTTGGCTAGACAAAGGCGTTGATGGATTTCGCCTGGATGTCGTGAATTTTTATTTTCATGATCAAGAGCTTAGAGACAATCCACCGCGAACAGACGGCACGACTTTCGCCACACAATTTGAGGGCGAAGATGAATATTCCAAGCAACAACATATCTTTGACAAGTCACGCCCGGAGAATCTGGCGTTTCTTAGACGTTTCCGATCGTTGATGGATCGCTACCCGGGCACATTTACCATTGGTGAAATTGGCGATGATCATCCTTACGCGCGAGCTGCGGAATATACAGCCGGGGATGAATATCTTCATACGACTTACAACACGCATTTGATGTCAGGCACGCACAAGGCCCTAACGCCAGATCATATTCGTGAACCATTTGAGCAGTTCGCCAATCAACCCGGTGATGGTTGGCCGTCATGGGCCTTTTCCAACCATGATGTTGTACGCGCCGCATCACGTTGGCATGAGGACGGCGATGGCTTTTCGCATGATCCAGCTCTTTCAAAGATGCTCATTGCTCTATTGCTTTGCCTGCGCGGTACGGTGTTTCTATATCAGGGCGAAGAGCTCGGGCTACCCGAGGCCAAGCTCGACTTCGACGACTTGCAAGATCCTTGGGGCAGGCATTTATGGCCCGCATGGCAGGGGCGCGACGGATGCCGGACTCCGATACCATGGACAAGGTCGAACGATGCACCATCCTGGCTACCCGTTCCTGATTCTCACCTCCCGCTTTGTGCAGAGAAACAGCTCAGCGATGAGGGATCATGCCTAGCGTTCACCCGAGCATTTTTGAAAATTCGCAGCCAACACAATGCTCTTAAACACGGAGAGATAGACTTCATACCATGCGAACATGATCAAGTTTTGTGGTTTGAAAGATGTATAGAGACTGAGCGGATTATGTGCCTTTTCAATCTTTCCGGTCAGGAACAAAAGATTAACGTTCCTCAAAAAACAGAAGATTTGGCCAGCCTGGGCGCCACTAACAAAGATGAGGGAATTAAGCTTGGTGCATATGGGTTTTTAATCGGACTTATCCGCACTGCTTGAGGGTGGATTGTTTTCTGGACCTGTATCGTTCCGGTTTTCTTCGGTCACTTCATCAATTTCCAAGCCAGCATCCAGGAAAACCTCATCATCTTCATCAATATCGATAGAGATATCTGCGGTTTCTTCCTTATTCATCGCAGATTTAAGCATTCCGCTTTCGCCATCCTGAAGCTCCAGCGAACTTGCGACAGCAATCATTTTTTTCATAAGCTTTTCTAGAATATCGATCTTATCCAGAGGCTGGGGCGTATCCAACCTCAGAAGTGTTGTATCATCCTTGAATATAAAAATGACCCACGTGCTTTTGATTTTCATCAGAGATATGAGGCTTTTAAGGCGCTGGTCGGTCAGAAATTCTCGCAAGGCTATTTTCTTCTCTGATTTGGCGACATATTCCTTGTCCCAGCCATCAAGCTTTGGAACGACTTCTTGAGGAAACCCCATATCCTCAACAACCTGAACCATACCCTGTCCACTTGCCACAGCCCCGGCAAAAGGCATCTTGCTATTGAGATTAACCTCAATGGCCGTCATTTTGCGTGAGCCTCGAATATCTTCGGATTCATGCTCGCCCGTAAAAAGGGAGACAGTATAGCCGTCATACACACCCTTTACTTCAGGAGATAGCAATCCCTTCAGGAGCTTATATCTTAGCTTATGTTTCTTAGAAAAAGCCTTCCACGTCTGCTTTTGACGATGCACGATCAGCATTGTCCAGCCCATGAAATAGACCAAACCCAGCGATAAAATCAGCCAGAATGCGAAAAATAGCGTGTTTAACATGACTTCGGCCCAAGCTCAGACAATTAATCAGACCATAAGTCTACATCCTGATAATGCAGATGGCCACAACCATCCTAAACGAGTGCATAGATCATTCACAGCCTGCTGATTCAAAAATCAGCTCCTCAATTTCACGGATATCATGCGCTATATGGGTGAACAAAGTCTGAAAATGTTCCTCATGCTCAGTAAACTGAACATCCTGATCTACTATATCGTCGTTAAGAGATACGCAAAGCTGCAATTGAGCCACGCAAAACTCTATACGCTCAAGCGCAAGCTTTTGTTGTAAAAAACCTTTTTTCATATACAACCCCCACATCATATATTTTTCAATTGAGGGCATCTTATATTCAAGAGTCTGCAATTGTGCAAGTTTTTTTTACGCTTTTATTTGACTTTTTATATCTCTCCGGTATTTTCGGAGGGTTGATGCGTACATTGCGTATATAAGGAGCTCACATGATCACCATAAACCAATGCCGCGCCGCCCGCGGGTTACTAGACTGGACTCAGCAAGACCTTGCCGATGCATCCGGCCTCTCTAAAACAGCCATCAACAATTTCGAAAAGGGCCACTCCGATATCAAAATGGAGTCCTTACGCGCTGTGCGCATGGCATTTGAAAGCGCTGATGTTGAATTTACTGATGAAGACGGTCTGCGCAAGAAAAGCGAAAAAGCCTACTTCCTGAAGGGTGAGCAAGCCATTGACGAGCTTCTCGATGACATCATCAACACGATGAAAGATAAGGACGGCGAGGTTTTGGTCATTAACCGAAATGAAACAATCGCCGGACAAACTTCGCAAAAAGCTCTATTGGATTTTAGAGAAAAGCTAAAACTTTATGGCATTGATGAACGTGTCATTTGCGCGAACAGCAATAATGGCTCTCCTGATGTCAAATCTAAGAGATGGTTAGGAGAGGATGTTTTATTTGGCGTGCTTACGACATTTATTTACGATCGAAAAGTTGCCATTGAGCTATGGGACCAGTCCCTTATTCTGGTTCTGGATAGCCGTGAGGCCAGCGCATCGGAGCGCTTGAGGTTTGAAAAGCTCTGGAATGTGGCACACGAGACCTCAAACTCTGATCAGTCCAAAAAGGCAAAATCAGCCACATAATACACACAAAAAAATGGTGGGGCCTGTTCCATTACCCCACCATAACTTGAGTTTCGCTAGCTTGTTATTTTAGTGATAGCGTATCTCTTCTCCTTCTTCAGTTTGTCGATACACCTGAGATGATAGATTTTCGGGTATGTGAAGATTCAGCTCTTCGGCCTTAAAGTCTTCACGTTTTTGTTTTTCATGCATTTTTGTGGCAAGAACAGAAACCTGGTTCAACAAGTCCTCGGCATGAGATACGAGAGCCTCGGCTTTTCCTGTGCTAATGAGATCAGTTTTGGCGGATTTCTCCATTTTCTCAGCCACGACCTCCTCATGGGCACTTACCGTTTCGACCTGTTTTTCAAGTTTATGAATAGCATCCACGAAAAATCCTGTCTGCTGATCTACTACGTTGACCTTCTGTTCAAGTTTTTGCATTGATTCGCTAAAGGCGCTTGCCTGATCTCCCACATTACCAACTTTCGCTTCTAAAGTTGTGATCGATTTCGAAAAGCTTCCGGTTTGCTTATCAACGACATCGACTTTTTGTTCGAGCTTGTGAATAGCATCACTAAAAAAGCCTGTTTGTTTTCGGATCACATCAAACCCAGAGCGCAGCCTTTCAAAGCCTGCCCCCAGAACGATGCTTGTGCCGATCGCTGCAATCGCTGAGAAAACAGCCATCATTAACGACACTGCAACCAGTGTTTCTACTTCCATAGTCATAACGCACTCCCTTTCATGATGAGGTAGTTATTTCATTTCATTTTTTAGATATAAAGGGGGCTAAACGATGATTAATTTAAAACGCTCGTTAAAGCGACCCACCAAACCGGAACAGTTCTTACAATTATTATGTTAAATGAAAAATCTTTAATGGCGGGTTAGTTTTCCATCACATAAAGACAAAACTTGATATAATTTTGACGGAAAATTCAGGAAATAGCGTCACACATGAAGGTATGCGCCACTTTCAAAGCATGTCCTGAATAGCAAAGGGTATTATTTCTTGCTCTTTTGATTATTCATGAAGACCTTGTCGCCACGATCCTGAGGGATTTTTTCGAGAATTTCGCGCGTTTCTTCTATGCTTGGTGACTGCGCTTCCAGATTAACATCTTTTTCTTTCAGCATATTTGCCCGCACATACATGACTCCGCTTCCTGCGGTTCTGGAATTGCCATATGGCACGATATCCGTCACCTTAACAGGCTCCCATTCGGGGCCGCATGCGGTAATCGCTGCGCATAGAGGGATAAGAAAAAAGAGTTTGGATAAAGATGAAGACATGTGAGGTATCCGCTGAACAGGGCGTTAAGAATCAACTATCACCTATTATATCGCAGGATAAGAAATGAACAAGATTAAGCTTGCTCGCGACCTTTATAATCCTCAGATTTTAAACGATACAGGACATGACACCCCAGAGGATGGCCCTTTGGCAGTTTTGGATAGTCAAAGTCGCCCTTTTTATCATGCTTCATTCCCAGTTTTTCCATCATGTGAATGGCGCGACTGTTGTCATAAACTGAAAACGCAACGACTTCCTTAAGGTTGAGCTCATTAAAAGCCAGGTTTAGAATCGCATGCGCCGCTTCGGTCGCAAACCCCTTGCCCCAATATTCGTACTCCAGCCGCCACGCCATCTCCACGGCCGGGCCGAATGGAAAGATATCCCGGACATGACCAAGCCCCGCAAAGCCCATAAATTCCTTTGTTTCCTTATTTTCCAGAGCATACATTCCAAAACCGTGCTTCGCGAAGTGGTCCTGGAAACGATCAATAAGCTTTGCCGTCGCAGCCTCGTCCAAAACACGGGGAAAATATTCCATGATTAAGGGGTCCGCATTCATTCGCGAGAAGGGCGCCTGATCGCTCGGCAACCATTCGCGCATAATAATGCGTTCGGTTTCTAAATGGACACTTTTCACAGCAAGTTTTGTCATGTCTTCACCCTATCACAGTTCTGAACACCATCAATCGAATTGTTTTTGTATGCACATTCTATATTCGAACCGAAACGGCCTATATAGACGCATATTGGGACCGCTTTGGGTGCAATCACATCAAATAGAGCCCATTTTAGGTTCGGAAGCTACTCGTCGAACACATCAAATGATACGGTCATGATAGGAATGCCGACAACAAAAATAACCAGACTCCACAAAACATAGTAATTAATATCAATCACAAAACCCGTCCACTGGTACGCGTAAAACGGTAAATATTTTGCCGCAAATGATGAGGCCACAACAATGCAAAGTGTAATTAACAGGATCTGATTTCGGATTGTTTTCCACACGGACATAATGATGAACACGATGCCAAAGCACAAAAACCCGATCCAGACCGGGCGAATATTGTCCTCAGCGCTGGCTATAAAAAAGCACGCGGATCCGGCAACCATGAATACGGTCATAACATACCAGCGAATGGCCCTCTCAAATTCTTTGCGCTTAAGCTTCATAGAAGGAGCATATGCTGTTATTTTTTTCAATTCCAGCACCAATTCATTCGTGCGGTGCAAAATAAACTCTCTAAATCACTGGATTTTTTACCAATTCTTAAACTGTGCATGTGCATTATACGATTGTGCGTAAATAAAAATAAATGGGTCCCGGGTTTTGAAATTCCAAGAGATTCATATAGTATGACAGAAGGAGATTTATTCTAATGTATCGGTTCCTTGCACTGTTCTGTGCGACCTTAGTTCTAGGATTCTCAAGTACTGCACACGCCATCAAAGCCACAGAGCTTGAGGTGAGCCGTGCAAATGACTTGAACTTGCAGTGCGGCGATTTGTCGCGCGAGGCCGCAACCATGCGCGATATAATATTCGCTAATGAAGACATCAAAAATGACAGCGAAAACGCGAGCATGGGCATTAATGCCGCCGGTGCGGTGGGTTCTATGCTCATTGGCACAGCTACGGGCGGTGTTGGTTTAGCCGCCATGGGTTTTATGCTTGATAAGCAAACGGAAGTCCGCGCCGACAAGGCTGATGATATTCAGGATTTAGCCGAGCAACGCCGAACGTTTGTCATGGGCATTTATAACGCCAAGGGTTGCTATGGGCCGATGGATCATGCGATGTCGAACCCTCCGAATGAGGGATTATTTGAGAAATTCGATACTGGAACTCGAAGTGCCGAATTTGTGAAAACCGGCTATAATCAGTAATTCCAACGCTTTTGAACACCGCTATTTTCCGAGAATAATTTTTCGGCCAGCTTCTATCGCGCCATCGCGCCGCAGCGTTATTTGCCGGTCTCCGCTCATATAAATCACGCGCGTGGCCTCGAACTCATCGTTATCC
>CAYGQP010000011.1:0-14975 GCA_964352115.1 uncultured Micavibrio sp.
TGTAGCATATCCAGATTATCCAAAAGCTCCTCTCGCTCTACGCTGCCTAAACCCATGCGGTTCATGCGTGTGTTGAAGTGGATATATGCGGGCAGGGCTTTGCCTTGTTTTTTGCACAGCGCTTGGTATTCGCGAATTTCAAGAAAGCTGCCGAGGACGGGCGTGAGGTTGTATTCGGGGTAAGCGCTCTGATAACTCTCGTAAAATCCGTTGAGGACCATGATATCAGGTTCGTTGTACGCAGCGCGAAGTGTCAGGGCTTCATCGGGCGTGGCAACGAAGAAATGTTTGGCTCCGGCCTTTATTAATGCGCCTGCACACTCTACGAGGCCTAGGCCATAGGCGTTGGCCTTCACGACCGGGGCAATAAGAACGTTGTTTCCGACGCGCTGTTTTAGGACGTCATAGTTTTCCTGAATAGCTGAAAGGTCAATCGTAAGACGACCTGGTGCTAATAATCGTTCTGTAGGGATGGCGATCATCGCGTTATATCACCTGAAACCAAATATGATTGCCAGAGAAAAATGCCCAATATGTTCTAGCTCATGGTGTAAGAATCATGATTTGGATCGAGGTCACTAAATCGTGTCAGGTTCGGATCGAAGTGTAACCGGACCGTTCCGATAGGACCATGACGTGCCTTAGCGATGATGCATTCACCAATATTGTGCGCGCGCGCCATGCTGTCTTGCCATTGTAGGTGTTTTTCTGTGCCGGGCTCAGGTTCGGTCCGCGATAGATAGTATTGTTCACGATAGACGAACATGACGACGTCCGCGTCCTGTTCAATTGACCCTGATTCCCGGAGATCGGAGAGCTGCGGGCGTTTATCCTCACGTTGCTCGACCTGACGGGAAAGCTGGGATAGAGCCAGAACCGGGATGTTCAGTTCCTTCGCCAAGGCCTTCAGTCCACGCGTAATTTCCGAGACTTCAAGCACACGGTTTTCATTGGATTGCCGAGAGCCGTTACCGCGAAGGAGTTGCAGGTAGTCTACAACCACAAGGCCTATACCGTGCTGGCGTTTAAGGCGTCTGGCCCGTGTACGTACTGCACCGATGGTGAGGGCCGGGGTATCGTCAATGTAAAGTGGAACCTGGCTGAGTGTTTGAGAAGCCGCGACAAAGGCGCGAAAATCATCCTGTTTGATGTTTCCTTTACGAATCGCATCACCGGAGATCCCGGATTCATCGGCCAGAATACGCGTTGCCAATTGGTCTGATGACATTTCTAGACTAAAGAATGCAACAATAGCGCCCTGTTTTCCGCCAGTTTCAGCGTATTTTTTAGCGGTGTTGAAGGCGACGTTTGTTGCTAGCGCGGTTTTCCCCATGGATGGGCGACCAGCCAGAATAAGCAAATCGGATTCCTGAAGACCGCCAAGCTTTTTATCCATGTCGATCAGACCTGTGGTTGCGCCGGTAACATGGCCATCAGTTTTGAAGGCCTTTTCAGCATGCTCGATTGCAACAAGCACGGAATCACGCAGCGTCACGAACCCGCTTTTGACCTCGCCGCTTTCGGCCAACTCATATAGCTTTGCTTCGGCCATTTCAATCGTGTCCTTGGCTTCGCGGTCAAGGTTGTGTTCGAAGGACTCATTTACAACATCCTCGCCAAGCGTGATCAGTTCACGGCGGAGATGAAGGTTATAGATAGTGCTGGCGTAATCGCGCACATTGACGACGCTTAGAACGCTGGAGGCAAGTTCAGCCAGATAATCCGCGCCGCCGACATCGGAGAGGTCCGCATCTTTTTCAAAATAATTTTTTAATGTGACCGGGGATGCCGTCTGGCCGCGCTCTACAACGATTGTAATGGCTTCATAGATTCGGGCGTGGGCTGGAACATAAAAATGGATGGGCCGCAGAAAATCGCTAATGTGTTCCAGTGTGCGATTGTCGACAAGCAAGGCCCCAAGCAGGCCTTGTTCAGCTTCTTGATTGTGCGGAAGCGTGCGATACGCGGGCAATTTCCCGTTTGTATCCTGCACAGCGCTCATCACCTCGTCTGGGTGTGCGCGTTCAATTACATCGTGTTCCATGAAAAAAGCCTAGCAAAGAACTTTAGCTCTGCCAGGCTTAATCGTGTTTTTTAGCTGTGAATAGCGTGGATACTATTCTTCAGTCTTTGTTTCTTCAGGCGCAACGTCTTCAGCGGCGGCTTCATCAGCTTGAGCGGCGGCTGTTTCTGCTGCTTCTTTTTCAGCCTGAGCCTCAGCCTTTGCTGCGGCTTTTTCAGCTTTTTGTTTGGCGTCTTCTTCAGCGGCAGCCTGTTTTTCTTTTTCAGCCTCTAAAGCGCTGTCTTCCAAAACGCCCTCAAGAGCGGCATCATCAGTTTGATCCTGCTCAGCGGCGGATTCTTCTTGAATATCCTGATCGCCGGAATCAGCGACAAGCGCCTTGCCTGTTTCGGCCTGAATTTTTGCTTCCTCGGCTGAACGCGCGATGTTTACAATCACTTCGGCTTTGACTTCAGGGTGAAGCAAGACTTCGACAGGGAAAAGCCCGATTTGCTTGTAGTTTTGATTCATCAAAACTTTTGAGCGGTCGATTTTTTCGCCTGTTGTTGCTTCGATTTGCTCCGCAATATCACGGGCGGTTACTGACCCATAGAGCTGACCTGATTCAGAAGCCTGACGAATGAGGGGTACCTTAACGGCATTTAACTTCGGCAAACGCTTTTCTGCATCTTTCTTCAGCTTATCGCTCTCGGCCTGGAAATGTTTTTTCTGGGCTTCGAAGTAAGCAATATTGTCCTTGCTGGCACGCAAGGCTTTCTTTTGCGGGAGGAGAAAGTTACGAGCAAAGCCGGGTTTGACGTTTACAACGTCACCCATGTTGCCAAGTTTCTCAACGCGCTCTAATAAAATCACTTGTGTTGATGACATGATTAAAAATCCTTTTAACGCTTATTGTTATCTTGGTTGGTGTCAACATATGGCAACAGGGCCATGTATCGTGCGTACTTGATTGCCTTTGCCAGTTCACGCTGTTTCTTTTGTGAAACGGCTGTGATGCGGCTTGGAACAATTTTCCCACGCTCTGAGATATATCGACTTAGTGTGCGTGTATCTTTCCAGTCAATTTTTTGGGCTCTTGGGCCACTAAAAGGACAGGTTTTCTTGCGCTTAAAAAATGGGCGCTTAACTGTTGGGGCGTCTGCTGCACTCATTATGCGGCCTCCTTCTCTTTTTTGTTATCATCATTGTCATTGTCGTCGCGCTTAGAGCCACGTTTGTCGTCGCGGTCATCATCACGGCCTGATTTGTCGATGATGATGGATGGGCCATCGGTGGGCTCTTCCAAACGCAATGTCTGGGAACGCATCACGTCTTCGTTCAGGCGCATAACACGCTCAAGTTCGATGACAGCAGGTCCAGGTGCATCGGTTTCGATCAAAACATAGTGCGCTTTGTTGCTCTTGTTGATTGTGTATGCAAGAGAACGAAGACCCCAAGACTCAGTCTTGAGCACTTTACCGCCGTTGTCAGTAATGATTTTTGAAAATTCATCTGTTAATGCTTTGACTTGAGCATCTGTCAGATCTTGCCGTGCCATAAACACGGTTTCGTAATAAGGCATAAATAGTCCTCCTGGTTTATGCCTTTTTCCTCGCGCCTCATGTGATGCGTCCAGAAAAAGAATAAGCTGACCGTACATACGATCAGCGAGGTTTCGTTAATAGTGTGATGCTTATAAACGCATGCGCCTCAGGAAATCAAGTATTTTATTCCTGTTGGCTCAGATCTGCGATGATTGATTCGATCCGATCAACATCGGCATTGGCCGCGCGCGAGACATATTTGGCCATGAGCGAGGCCCAGCTTTCAGGGTCCTGTCCTTTGCATTTGCTCATGCTTTTGCGAATAAGGAGCTTCAGTTGAGCACTTGTCAGGCTTGGATCGCTTAGAATGTTTTTAAAATCATAAAGTGCTAAAGTTGCAAATTCTGCATAATCACTGTTCATGTTTCCACAACATGAAAACGCATCATTTGTTTCTTCGATTAAAACACGGATTCTGTGATGTATCGATAAGGCCATTTTATTTCCCCAGTTCTTAGTAGTGTTCAAAATTAGTATAAAATATTACAAATAGTCATTCAAAAATAACAAAATTACTCTGAAACTTAGGCAAAAAAAGACTTGTCGGGCTTTTGATCAAAGTGCTAATCAACCCTTGTGCGACTCAGTATTTTTTTGGGTAAGTAGGCTAAATATCCCATAAAAAGATTATGAACGCAAACTTTTCTTAAAGTTTTTATGATGCAAAGCGCAATAATTGTATATGTTTAGTTGCTAATTTAGAGATTTATTTTACCAAACGCATTTGAAATCAAATATATGGAGATGTCATGACCACAGCATTTATCTTTCCGGGCCAGGGTTCACAATTCGTAGGCATGGGAAAAGACCTTGCGGAAAATTACGCAGAAGCGCGCGAAGTGTTCGAATCGATCGACGACGTTCTGGGGCAGAACCTGTCGTCCATCATTTTTGAGGGGCCTGATGAGCAGCTTAATCTCACGGAAAATACGCAACCGGCCCTTATGGCCGTCTCAATGGCGCTTGTGCGTGTTCTGCAGAAACACGGCGTAGAGCTGTCTGATCATGGGGTATTTGTCGCCGGTCATTCTCTGGGTGAATATTCTGCGTTGTGCGCGGCGGGTAGTATTTCTCTGGAGGATACGGCGCGGCTGTTAAAGCTTCGCGGACAATCCATGCAGAAGGCCGTGCCGATTGGCGAAGGATCTATGGCGGCAATTTTGGGCCTGAGTCTCGAGGATGTTCTAGATATTGCTGCGCAGGCGTCAAACAGTGAAATCTGCACGGCGGCAAATGATAATTCCGTGGGGCAGGTCGTAGTGAGTGGTCATAAGGGTGCGGTTGCGACAGCGATTGCGCTGGCAACAGAAAAAGGGGCAAAGCGCGCCGTCGAGTTGCCTGTCAGCGCGCCGTTTCATTGTGCTCTGATGCAACCTGCGGCGGATGTGATGGAAAAGGCGCTCATGGAGACAACTGTATTGGCTCCATCCCTTCCGGTGGTTTCCAATGTGACGGCAGATGCGCAATCTGATCCTGATCAAATTCGTAAACTGCTGGTGGATCAGGTGACGGGCATGGTGCGATGGCGCGAGTCAGTGATCTGGATGAAGGAGCAAGGCGTGACAAATATGGTCGAGATTGGAGCAGGTAAAGTGCTTTCAGGCTTGATCCGCCGCATTGATCGCGATATTTCTTGTGAGAGTGTGGGCACGGCTGAGCAGGTTGAGCAACTCATTGAAACATTAAAGAATTAAGAACATAGAAGGACAACACCATGTTTGATTTATCAGGAAAAGCAGCGCTTGTAACCGGCGCAACAGGCGGCATTGGCGGCGCGATTGCAAAGGCCTTGCACAGCGCGGGGGCGCATGTCGGGATTTCAGGCCGGAATGAGGATAAATTAAAGGCATTGGCAGCGGAGCTTGGTGATCGTGTCTCTGTTTTGCCTGCGGATTTATCAGCTGAAGACGGTGTTGTGAATCTCGTTAAGGCCGCTGAGGAGTCCATGGGCCAGATCGATATTCTGGTGAATAATGCTGGCTTGACGCGTGATAATTTGTCCATGCGCATGAAGGATGAAGAATGGGATGAGGTGATTGCCGTAAATATGACGGCCACGTTTCGTCTGGCAAAGGCTGTTCAGCGCGGCATGATGAAACGCCGTCATGGGCGCATTGTCAATGTGGCGAGTGTTGTTGGTGTAACTGGAAACCCTGGTCAATGTAACTATGTGGCCTCCAAGGCTGGTATGATCGGTTGGTCAAAGGCCATGGGTCAGGAAGTGGCGAGCAGGGGAATCACGGTGAATTGTATTGCCCCGGGGTTTATTGCAACGGCCATGACGGATGCGCTCACGGATGATCAAAAAGCAAAAATCAATGCGACAATCCCTGCGGGTCAAATGGGCGCTTCGGAAGATATTGCAGCGGCGGCGGTTTACTTGGCGTCGGATGAAGCTGCATATGTCACAGGTCAAACCATTCATGTTAATGGCGGCATGGCGATGATCTAGATGAAATCGAGGGCACAGAGATGGTCAAAGAAGGCCTGTCTGTTTTGCTGCGTTTCATTGGGGAAAAGATTGATCAGTTCGTAGTATGCTTCCAGCAAATCTTTATGGGCGCTGCGCACGTTCATATTTTGCGTGTAGGACGCTTTGAGATCGTTATAAGCATCCTTCCCCTTCAGACTGTCCCAGTATTCAAAAAAGGCTTGTTGCGTTCTCACCGCCTTGATGATTTTTTGTTCAATGTTTTTTAGGCTATCAGGAGCTGGCGTGCCCTTAAGGATTGCAAGGTTGCGCGCGATTACCGAATTGTAACGCTGAAGATTCATTCCGCCGCGTTCATAAAAGAAATGTTGAAGCGTTTGAACACGAGCGCGCATAGCGTCATCAGTCACGGAAAATAACACATTTAAATAACTGGCTTCGGCTTCTGATGTGTTTGAGCTATTGGGATTGAATGTCGTTTGTTGATGTGGAATGGCTTTGTATGCCTCATCGATTGTCATGTCATCTGCTTGTCCGCTTATTGATATTGTGCATAATATGAGGATACCCATACAGGTTGTTATGATGCGCTTTGGGTTTAGTGATCTGGTCTGCATTCTTAAACTTTCTTTTATTCTTCAAAAACTTCGCCTATAGTTTCAATCATACGACATAGTTTTTAAGGATTCAAAATGATCAATATGAAGCCCGCTCTTTCAATTCTTACAACATTGTTTGTTATCGTGCTCCTTGTTTTGGCGGTCATGAAGATTTGGATACCGGAAATGATCGCTGATGACACGTTCTTTAAACTGATGCTCACCTTTGGGGTTTTGATGGTTGCTTCTGTTCTCATGGTTTTGCTGGCTGGCAAGAAAGATCATGGAACGGAAGAGAAGGGCGAATAGGTCTCTATGCCCAGACTTCCATTATCATTGGGGTATCTTGGCGCTGTTCCGTTTATCGTTTTGGTGATAGCGCTATTCTCTTATTCTGATGTAACCATTCAATCTATGATTGCTGTGTGTCTTATTTCCTATGCGGGCATGATTGCGTCGTTTCTGTCCGGCGTTCATTGGCCAGTGGCGATGCATAAAAGAGATCCCCAATATCTGTGTTTGTCGATGATGCCTTCAGTCTTCGGATTAATCTCGATATGTGCGGTTGTGTTTCTGGCCCAAATTGTGTGGTTTTCGTTGATCATGGCGCTGGTGTTTTGGGTGTTGTATCTTATGGATCGCAAATATTTACCCGAAGACGGATTTGCAAAGGGGTATTTCGATTATCGCCGAAATCTGACCGTGATTGTTTCTGTGTGTCTGGCGCTGTCTGCGCTGCGGTTCGCCTATTAGATGTCATATGATCTGATTATATTTGATTGCGATGGTACGCTGGTCGATACGGAGGCGCTGCAAAACCTGGCGACAATTCAGGTTTTACATGAGGAAGGCCTCACACAATATACGCTCGATTACGCGCTTAAGAATTTCGTTGGTGTTCGCTTTGGGCAGACATTGAAAAACATTGAAGCGGAAACGAATCATCAATTTCCCTATGATATGCCTGCGCGATATGTGGCGAGGGTTGCCGAATTGATGCAAGACCGGTTTAAGGTCGTTGAGGGCGCGGTGGATTTGGTGATGGCGGCCTCTGCTGTTGCAAAAATATGTGTGGCCTCTAATGGCCAGCGGGAGAGCGTGCTTAAATCTCTGGAAATGGGTGGATTGATCGATTTGTTTGAGGATGATCATATTTTTACGGGCCTGCAGGTCCCAAACGCGAAACCTGCACCGGATCTATTTTTAATGGCCGCCAAAAACCTGGGTGTTTTACCGGCCAAAACGCTTGTCATTGAGGACAGTGTGGTTGGTGTGACAGCTGGTGTAGCGGCGGGGATGGATGTGTATGGGTTTGTGGGCGCTAGCCATGATAAGAATGCCGCCCGTGAAGCCCTTAAAAAGGTTGGTGCAAAGCGCGTTTACGATACGCTTATCCACATTCAGAATGACCTGATTTCGCACAAAAGCCTTTGATCTTATTTGCAAATATGATAGCCGAATAAAACCGCTTGCAATCGAAAGCGGGGCTGGTAAAGTCCCCAAGTTCGAAATTTTAATGCAAAATACAGCATGTCATTGGGATGCGAACGGTCAAAGTAAAATAATATTGAGTAAAACTGAAACGAACATAGATAAGGATTTGCGATGAGTGATGTTGCAGGACGTGTAAAAAGTATTGTTGTTGAGCACCTTGGTGTTGAAGAAGATAAGGTTAAAGAAGAGGCGAGCTTTATTGACGATCTCGGCGCTGACTCACTCGACACTGTTGAGCTTGTGATGGCATTTGAAGAAGAGTTCAGTGTTGAAATTCCTGATGATGCTGCTGAAAAGATTCAGACAGTTGGTGATGCGATCACCTTCATCAAAGAAAACGCGTCTGAATAATTAAGTTAAAAGCCCTTCGTTTTATGTTTAAGGGCTTTTCTTTATTCTCTCCCCGTTTATATTAAGCACCATGAGACGCGTCGTAGTCACAGGTATTGGTATGGTTACCCCCTTGGGTTTGGGGGTGGACCACAATTGGTCGCAGATGACTGCGGGCAAGACAGGTATTCGTGCTATTGAGCATTTTGATGTATCTGATATTTCCTCGAAAATTGCTGGTGTTATTCCCACGACAACGGATGAAAACCCTGGCCCTGGGGAGTTTAATGTTGATCTGTTTGTGCCGCCAAAGGATCAAAAGAAGATGGATATCTTCATTCCTTACGGTATGGCGGCGGCTGAAGAGGCACTCACCGATGCTGGATGGAAGCCTACGAATGAGCATGATCAAAACCGCACCGGTGTGATGATCGGGGCGGGCATTGGCGGTCTTGATGAAATCCATAAGACAGGCACCATTTTGAATGAGAAGGGCCCGCGCCGGATCTCTCCGTTCTTTGTTCCTGCAGCATTGATTAACCTGACATCCGGTCATGTGTCGATTAAATACGGGCTGCGCGGTCCGAACCATGCAACAGTAACGGCCTGTGCGTCCGGTACACACGCTATTGGTGATGCTGCGCGTATGGTGGCGCTGGATGATGCAGATGTGATGGTGGCTGGTGGCGCGGAGGGTGCAGTTTGTCGTCTTGGCGTTGCCGGGTTTGCGGCGGCGCGTGCATTATCGACCGGATATAATGATACCCCGGAAAAGGCTTCAAGGCCCTGGGATAAGGACCGCGATGGATTTGTGATCGGCGAAGGTGCGGGAATTGTCGTTCTTGAAGAATATGAGCACGCCAAAAAGCGCGGGGCGAAGATTTACGCCGAGGTGGTTGGGTACGGCATGTCCGGTGATGCTTATCATCTGACGTCACCGGCAGAGGATGGTAATGGTGGTTTTCGGGCTATGGAGGCGGCGATGAAGCGCGCAGGGATGAATCCCGAAGATATTGACTACGTGAATGCGCATGGAACCTCAACACCGCTGGGTGATGGCATTGAATTTAATGCGGTGAAGCGCTTGTTTGCGCCAGCGCTGGATAAGCTTGCGATGTCATCAACGAAATCGGCAACGGGGCATCTGCTCGGTGCGGCCGGAGCAATTGAGGCAATTTACTCGATTAAAGCGATGCAAACAGGCGTGATTCCGCCAACGCTTAATCTGGATAATCCTTCTGATGATTGTCAGGGAATTAATCTGGTGCCACATACGGCGCAGGAAAGGACTGTGAATGCTGTTCTTTCTAATTCTTTCGGTTTCGGTGGCACGAATGCGAGCCTGATCATGAAGGCCGTCTAATATTTTTCATATTTTTGTTGACCTGAGGCTTTTTTCTCCGCTATTTGTGCGTCCACATTGAAAGAGAAAATGCGATATATGCAAACTGCTTCACCCGAAATTGCTGTCGAGATGTACATTCCCCCAGATCCTAAATCGAATACGGTGGTTGCCGTTGAAACAGGTTTGGATGTGGCTGTACATTTTCAGATATGTAATACGTTGCTTGCTTACCCCAGTCCCGGATCCATGGCCATGACGATCATTATTGGCGCCGGCTGTATTGCAACTAGAATGTCTGGTGAATTGCAGGTTCAAGGCCGTGATGCGCCTTATCCTGTTTTATTTAATAATTTTGCCCGCAATCTTGGCGCACCGCTCATGGTCAATGGTGCGGCTTTAGCGATCGCAACTGTGCCTAAGGCGATTGAAAGCGGTGTGGATGTGGCACTTACTTCGGACATTTATCAGCCTGTTACGGCAAGCGAAACGGCGATTCTATTTACATTCGCTGGCGGTAACTTTGCCAGAGGTCTTGCGCGAGGTATTTCTCCCGGTTTTAAGCAGGCCGCTTTGGATACTGTTGGGACAGCGGCCGGCGCTTCGGGCATTATGGTGTCTGTCCCTGACTCCTATCTCGTCACCAAAGGGTTGCTTTTGTCTTCTGTTCTGGTGGAGGCTGCGCGTGCCTCGCGCTTAATCAGAATTCCTGCAGGATCTGCTGAGGCGGTGATGGCGAGTGGAACCTGTTTGAATGCTTTTCAGGCTTTCGCATCAGGTGACACAAAAATGGGCTGGTTCAACGTGTTTGGAACCGCCGCACTTACGTCCTTAGGGATGCTTAAGAATTCGCACGGTGTTCTAAGATTTCTAACTGGAAAAGGGCCTCGTAAAGCTATTCCTTTTAATCAAGACCTTGCAGCTGAATAGTCCAAATATCAATTTCTGAGATTTCATCGTGATATATTTCTGAATAGCATAGACCTGTTTTCGCTTTGTGTTTAAATTTAAATCATGACCTTCATAAAATATATATCTGGTTTTCTTGCCTATCTTTCCGCTGCTGTCGTTGTTGTTGTGGCCGCTGGTTTGTGGTGGGTGGCGCAGCAATTTGAAAAGCCAACTATGATTGATCAACCGCAATTGTTTCAGGTCGAGCGTGGCAGCGGGCTGGGCAGTATTGCTCATGATCTTGCGGATGCAGATATAATAGAAGACCCGTTTATATTTATGGCCGCGGCGCGCGTTTTAAACGCGGATAGCGATTTGAAAGCCGGGGAATATGAATTCCATGGCTCTCTTAGTCCAAAAGATGTTTTACAGATTCTGCGCGATGGGAAAACGTATCAGCGAAATTTCACTATCCCCGAGGGGCTGACGAGTTATGAGGTCGTTGCGATTATTCGCGATGTGCCAGAGCTAACGGGGGAGATCGCTGAAATTCCTGAGGAGGGCAGCTTGTTGCCGGAGACGTATGATTACCGCAAAGATGAGAGCCGCTCGGATGTGATTGCCCGTCTGCAGGCGGATATGCGCGAAGTGTTAGATGAGTTATGGGAAAATCGCGCAGAGGGATTGCCGCTCAAAACGAAGGAAGAGGCTCTTGTTCTGGCATCCATCATTGAAAAGGAAACGGGAAAGCCGGAGGAACGCTTTACGGTTGCGGGCGTGTTTGTGAACCGTTTGCGTAAGGGAATGCGCCTGCAGACTGATCCGACGGTGATTTATGCCCTGCATAAAGGGAAGCCAAAGACTGAAGGCAAGGGGCCGCTGGGGCGGCGCTTGCTGAAAAAAGACCTTGAGTACGACTCACCCTACAACACTTATGTTTATGCTGGCCTTCCGCCTGGGCCGATTGCCAATCCGGGTCGCCGATCCATTGAGGCCGCGCTGAACCCGGAGGAGCACGACCTGATTTACTTCGTAGCAGATGGCACGGGCGGGCATTTATTTGCGAAGACATTGGCGGAGCATAACCGCAATGTGGCCAATTGGCGGAAAATCCGTAGGGCGAAGCGGTAAGATAATTTACATAAAAATTTGACATTCATTTCAATTTCTGTCACTTTATCGAACTAATAATACAAATAATATGATTTTATGGAGATGAATATGACCTATTCTAAAGGTGAATTAAGAGAAATACTTGACATTGCGCGCGCTGAGCGAAGAGATGCGTCCGATAAAGGAATTTATCAGGCAGAGCAGAGTGCAGATGGCATTATTAGTATTATGAGTCCTGATCCCGAAAGCATTAATGTAAACAATGAAGCTTTAATGAGGGTTTTGAACTTGAACATTGCTTATGCTATCAAAGCTTACGAAGAAAGCGGGGGAGCCTCACTTTTTGCATGCAATGGCTACACGGGCATGGTTCCAGTAGTTTAATTCTGTGTAACTATTTATCCTTCGGATATTTTTTGTCGCCCGGTGCATCGCCCCGCGTTTGACGGGTAATGCGCCCAAGACCGCTGGATGATCCGCCGCCGCCCAAACCGGGTCCGGCGGGGCCCGGCCCTGTTGGTGCAATCTTTGGTGCGACTTCCATTGCGTGACGTCTGGCAAGGTGTGGGGCGAATTCCAAATCTGATGGGGAAGCATCGCCGAGGACGCATCTCATGCTATCCTCATTTCCTAAATCTTCACGATGAACAGGCTGACCAATGACGCAGCGCTTCACAAAAAAGTTGAAGGCTTCCAGGGGGTTTTTGACTTGCTGAATGTTTTTAAAGGCCTCTCCACGATACGGATCGTCCAGGAACATAAATGGGATTTGATAGGCCTGCGCAATATGTCCATTAGCGATCGCGCCGAAGTGAATTTGAGTGATAAAATCGAGCGCTTCGAAATATTCTTCCTCGACTGGGATGTTGAAATCGATGTAATCCATATCCGCAAATTCCAGACTCATGGTTCCGGTTTGCGTATCAAACACGATGCCTAATCCCTTTTGCACCAAATTTTCGCTGCAAATTAATCCGGCTTCGCCTTCCTGTGTGAATAATAGATCAATGTTCATCAGATTTTTTGTTTTATCCCATGGGATTATTTTTTGTTCTCTAGTATATCTATCTTATCAAAACTTCTTACACAAAAAGTAAAATAATTCAAAATGTGCGGTTTTACAGGCTTTATTGATAAAAGTGGTGCTTTCAAGCGATCTGATATTCATCATATCGCGCGCTCGATGACGGCAAGCTTGCGTCACCGCGGCCCTGATCACTCTGATGTTTGGCAAGACCCTGATGTATCAGTGGTTTTGGGGCATGTGCGGCTTTCTATTCTGGATTTATCCCCGGAAGGCTATCAGCCGATGGCGTCTCAATCTGATCGCTATATGATTGTTTATAATGGTGAAATTTATAATTACCTCGATTTACAGCGTGAACTTGAGAGCCAGGGTGTTATTTTTCATGGCCGCAGTGACACTGAAGTCTTGCTGGCCGCGATAGAGCATTGGGGCTTAAATCTGGCTCTGCAAAAAATTAACGGTATGTTTGCCTTTGCACTGTGGGATCGCAAGGACCGCCAGATTCACTTTGCACGGGATCGTTTGGGCAAAAAGCCGCTTTATATTGGCTGGGCAGGGAAATCTCTTGTATTCGGGTCGGAATTGAAGGCATTGAGAGGGCATCCGCAATTTGAGGCGGTGCTGGATAAGCAGGCTCTGAGCTTATATATGCGCTATGGCTATGTGCCTTCGCCGCATTGTATTTATCAAAATGTGATTAGCCTTCCGGCGGGGCATCGATTGTCCGTATGCGAAGATTTACTGGAACCCGGATCAAATATTGGGACATTCGCCGAGCCGTATTGGCACCATCTTGAGGTTTTGCAGCAGGCGCGTGGACAAATGCGTACCGATCTGCCTGATCATCTGGTGATTTCGGAGTTTGAGACCTTGCTGGAAACCTGTGTCCGTGACCGCCTGATTTCCGATGTGCCCTTGGGGGCGTTTTTGTCGGGTGGGATTGATAGTTCCAGCGTTGTTGCCTTAATGACGAAGGCTTCAGTTTCTCCAGTGAATACGTATTCGATAGGGTTTAATGAGGGCGGGTATAATGAGGCGGAGTATGCCAAGGCCGTCGCGGCACATTTGGGCACAAAGCACCATGAGCTGTATGTCAGTGCGCAGGATGCTCTGGATGTTGTTCCCGCCTTGCCTGACATTTATGACGAACCATTTGCTGATATCTCTGCGATTCCAACGTATCTGGTGTCCAAATTTGCCCGCCGCGATGTGACCGTTGCGCTGTCCGGGGATGGCGGTGATGAAATGCTGGGCGGATATAATCGCCATATTCAGGGACCGAAACTGTGGAAGAAGATGCGGATGATGCCCGCGCCGCTCCGTCATATCGTAAGTTCTGTTTTACGTGTTATGCCGCCCGAGCTATGGGATAAGATTCGTCCTGGTCATCCGCAATTTGGAACGTATGTGCACAAGGCGGCAAGTGTGTTTAATCTCGGATCACCGGATGAGATTTATGATCGCCTGATTTCGCTGTGGCCTGAGCCGCCTGTTCCCGGTATTGATGAGCCGCGGAACTTTCTTACCGATTCAGCTTGGCAACCAGAAGGCTTAAGTTTTGCGGAAACAATGATGTATAAGGATGCCCTGTCTTATCTTCCCGGTGATATTTTGACCAAGGTGGACCGCGCCAGTATGGCCGTTTCACTTGAGGCCCGCGCGCCATTATTGGATCGCCGGATTTATGAATATGTGTGGCAATTGCCGGAGCGATTTAAAATCCGAGACGGTAAGGGCAAGTGGTTGCTGCGTCAGGTTCTGAGTAAACATATCCCGAATGATTTATTTGAACGGCCAAAGCAGGGCTTTAATAGCCCGGTTGCGGATTGGATTCGTGGGCCGCTTAAGGACTGGGCAGAGGATTTGCTCAGTGAAGAGGCATTGATGGTTGATGAGGTTTTGGATGCGGCGGCTATACGCAAAGTCTGGGCCGCACATTCGGCTGGGCAAGGGCAACATGGTCAGGCGCTTTGGGCGGTGCTGATGTTTCAGGCGTGGCGCAGGCGATGGCTGTGAAGAAAGCTTAGGCATGGACTATATACTCATACCGCTGATCGTGTTTGTTGGCCTTTTGCTGAAGGGAATCACAGGCACAGGGACATCGACCGTTGTGGTGGCGTTCAGCGCGTTGCTGATTGATCC
>CAYGQP010000012.1:0-4105 GCA_964352115.1 uncultured Micavibrio sp.
GCCTCATCGGCCGTCAAATCACTGGTATCTATTGTTGCCGCATCATCTGCGGCCTTAAGGGGCGCCGTTTCCCGGCCACTATCACGGGCATCACGCTCGCGCATATCCTTTAAAACGGCCCCATATGTAGCGGCTTTGCCCGCGGATTGCAACTCCTTTAAACGTCTTTTTGCACGAATTTCGACACTGGCCGTCACAAAAATTTTGACATCAGCGTTCGGGCATATGATTGTGCCGATGTCCCGGCCATCCAAAACCGCCCCTGCATACCCATCACCGGGGTTAAGCGCAAAGTCACGTTGGAGGTTTAATAGAGCTTCGCGCACCGCAGAAATCGCTGCGACTTTTGATGCGGCATTGCCCACTTTTTCTTCTCGAAGCGAATGATTGTTAAGTGCAGGGCCTTGTTTAAGCTTATCGCTGAGGGTATGCACGCCGGACAAGGCATCTGCTTCGTTTTCCGGATCGCCGCCGGCCTCCAATACCTCAAACCCGACGGCTCGGTAGAGCGCGCCGGTGTCCATGTGCGCAAAATTCAATTCCTCAGCAAGGCGTCTTGAAAGCGTGCCTTTCCCACTCGCGGCCGGGCCATCAATGGCAATTACAGGGGTCCTTGGCATAACTTATCCTGTGACTTTTAACTCAAGTGCATCATCGTCACCGATATTGGCCCCTAGATCCTGCATCAACTCTACAAAGTTCGGAAAACTCGTGGCGATCGGCGCGGCGTCATCTATTGTGATCGGATTATCTGTGGCTGTCCCCAAAACAAGGAAACTCATGGCGATGCGGTGGTCTAGCTCAGTGGCGATTTCGGTGTTCCCGGTCACGCCGCGTGGGGGTTTTCCAGTGCCATGGATCGTCAGGCTATCCTCACCCATTTCGGCCTCAACGCCGCAGGCAATAAGGCCTTCATAGACCAAGAGCAACCGGTCGCTTTCCTTCACGCGGAGTTCAGCCAGTCCGGTCATTATTGTCGTTCCGCTCGCACAGGCCGCGGCCATGGCGAGAACAGGAATTTCATCAATCATTGACGGCACGCGGGCTTCGGGGACCTCAATGCCGCTCAGTGGGCCAGTTCCACGAACCACAATATCCGCTGTTGGTTCACCGCCTTCGGTGCGTTCATTGGTGAACGTGATATCTGCGCCCATGTCCTTGAGGGTTTCATATAGGCCAATCCGGCGCTTGTTCATGCCGACATTATGCAGCGTGATATTGGATCCCTTGTTGATAAGTGCGGCAACGGTGGGAAATGCGGCGGATGAAGGATCGCCCGGCACATCAATCGCACATGGCGTCAGGGATTGATGGCCTGTGACATGAATGGCCTGTGCACCGTCCTCAAGATCCTCAATCTCAACTTCGACGCCGAAATGACGCAACATGTTTTCTGTGTGATCACGCGTTGGGCGTTCCTCTATCACTGTCGTTCGTCCTGTGGCGTTTAGGCCAGCGAGCAAGATCGCGGATTTTACCTGCGCGGAGGCCACGGGCAGTTTATATTCAATGCATAGCGTGTCTTCTGCACCCTTTACGGTCAGCGGCAATTTCCCGCCATCACGTGCTACGCATTCTGCGCCCATCATCTCCAGCGGTGTGATCACGCGCTGCATCGGGCGTTTGCTGAGGGAGGCATCGCCGGTAAATGTGGCTGTAATATTATGTCCACCGACAAGACCCATCAAAAGGCGCGTCGACGTCCCCGAATTGCCCATGTCGAGCACAGTGTCGGGTTCACGCAAACCGCCAATACCGGTGCCATGAACGCGCCATAAGCCCTTCTGTTCCCACTCGATTTTCGCGCCAAGCTTACGCATCGCTTCAGCGGTGGCCATAACGTCTTCTCCCTCAAGCAGGCCTGTGATAATGGTTTCACCAATGGCCAGACTGCCGAGCATTAACGCTCGGTGGGAAATGGATTTATCGCCGGGGACTTTTGCTGAGCCAGACAATGGCTCAGATTTGCTCGCCGTCAGAGGTTTGTGTTTGGAATCGTATACGCTCATGATTTATAGGCATAGCGGCTGAAAAAGTCAGAGGCAATCCTAATTGTCAAAGATTTTAAGATCACCCTCATACTCGTTAGCAAATTTAACGAAGTCTTTATCTGGCACAGGACGCGAATAGCGGAATCCCTGAACCTCGTCACATCCTTCATCAATCAGGAATGCCTCATGGTCTTTGGTTTCCACACCTTCCGCAATGACCTTCAGGCTGAGTGAATGACCAAGACGAACAATCGTGCGGGCAATTGCCGCATCATCAGGGTTATTCAATGCATTTCGAATAAAGGATTGATCAATTTTCAAGCGGTCAATCGGGAACTGACGAAGATAGGACAAGGATGAATACCCGGTGCCAAAATCATCAATCGCAAGCTCAACACCGATTGCATGAAGATCCTTTAGTGTTTGGATCGTGTGTTGGATATCATCCATAAACACACTTTCTGTGACTTCTAGTTCTAACTTATGGGGTTCAAGCTTTGTTTCGGTGAGGGTCTTCTGAACAAAGGTGACGATGTCACTTTGGCTGAATTGGGCGGCTGATACGTTCACGGCGATGCGAATATCAATGCCATGTTTTTCTTTCCACGATTGGGCGGCCTTACAGGCTCTTTTCAAAACCCATTCACCAATCGGCACGATTAAGCCAGATTGTTCGGCCACGGGTATAAACTCACCGGGCGAAATAAATGTTCCGCCTTTTTTACTGTTGTCCTTTTTCCACCAACGAAGCAAGGCTTCTGCGCCAATAATCTTCCCAGTTTTGAGGTCTAGCTGAGGCTGATAATGCAGATCAAGCTGTTCTTGCTCACTGGCATCACGAAGATCACGCAACATTTGGAATCGCTGCTGAACGGCCTTATCAAAGTCCTCGGAATATTCTTTAATGGTGTCGCGGCCTTCTTCCTTGGCGCGGTTCAATGCGATATCTGCGTTTTTAAGAACCTGATCAGGGTCAATGCCATCATCGGGGAATGTTGACACGCCAATCGATGCGCGCACCTGAAATGTCTCGTTGAACACTTTGATGGGCTCGGACTTAAGAACCGAATGGACTTTTTCCGCAACGTCTCGTGCATTATTAATGTCCGTGCTGAGCGGCATCATGATGGCGAATTCATCCTCGCCTGTTCGTGAAACGGTAGCGGATTCAGGCATAGCAGAGCGCAAGCGCTTCCCGACACTGCGCAAGATCGCATCACCGATGTTATGACCCATGGAATCGTTAATGTCCTTGAAATGATCAAGATCCAATGTAATCACGGCAAAGCGGTTAACTTTACCTTCTCCTACATTTTTAATGTTCTCTGATAATGTGCGGAGGAAATACGTGCGGTTTGGCAATTCGGTCAGGGTGTCGAAATAGGCGAGCTTGTGAATTTTGTCTTCGGCAGCCCCCTTGATTTGCATGATATTTGTGGCGTTTTGTTTGATCAGCTTGTGTGTCAGCTCAA
This sequence comes from uncultured Micavibrio sp., assembly GCA_964352115.1. Taxonomy (GTDB): domain Bacteria; phylum Pseudomonadota; class Alphaproteobacteria; order Micavibrionales; family Micavibrionaceae; genus CAYGQP01. Next base: position 3,464 of record CAYGQP010000012.1, read on the forward strand.
TTGTTCCGCCAATCTCGTCATTTACATCAAAAGGTGAGTCTGGAATTTGCGGATCTTCCGGGTTTTTCGATGCCAAAAGCAAATTATTACGCAGGAACAAAATAGGCTCAAGAAGGCTGGAGGCCAAAGAAATCATCAACACGGATGTGACCAAGGCCGACATCAGCATGATAATAATAACGGCCTGCACATAATATTCGTAAACACGCTGTTGAACGATCGAAGAATCGAGGCGGACAACAAATGTATTGAGATTTGAACGGAAAACAAACTCATAGCGGCTTTGGTCTGCGCTGAGATAAGTCTTTGCAATATTGTCAGAGTTATAGAGAGTCGTAATGGTCGGTTCGCCATAGGCCTGAATAAATTCCAAAGACCCCGCGCGCAGCCCCTGCCCATAAACGGTCAGTCCATCAATACGGGTAAGGGCCAGCAATCTGTTGACTTCCTTTTTTTGTAAAGGAGACGTCAAATCGCGGACATTCACGTCAATAAGAGGCCGGATAGAGGCCTGCGCAATTTCTTCCAAATGTTCAAACTGCTGATTTTTATAATCCTGCCATGTAAAAAAGAGAATATCCCCCTGAACAATGATAATTGTCAAAAACATATATATCCCAATCCCAATAAATAAATAACACA
>CAYGQP010000012.1:4115-14805 GCA_964352115.1 uncultured Micavibrio sp.
CCAAGTTTTCGGGCTTTTCGATATTTGAGCTGTTGTTGATAACTGTATTGATTTGATGGTGTTTTTATTTGTAGAAGTTTTGGTTTTCACGATCTCGGGATTTTCTGCAGACGTTATTTTGGAGCTAAAAGCCATCTAAACTTATTATTCCTTATTCTTTTCGTTCTGTACACGGGAAAAATGAGAGTTTTTTGTTCACGCGCATTAATATTATTACATCATTTTCTAATATTAATAAAAAATCATTAAAATCTCCTTTAATTTAGCAGCCCTTATAATACAAGCTAGCCTGATTGCCTTCTAAATTATAAGTTGTATTTTTGAGTCTTGATCAGCGCCTTTTGGTTGTTGTGCATCGTACAAGCAAAAAGGAAAACATCTCCGCCATCCCTGATTTTGAACCGTTTTTTAAGGTCTTCGGTCGTTCCGGGGAAATTGCGTATTGCGATATTGGCTTGTTTAATACCGATTGATTTTGGCTTTGCCGGCAAAACATCAATCACTTGGAATTGTCGGCCCGGAAAATCAGGTTTGGGCATTGGCGCAGTGTAAAGATGCGTATGTGGATGAAGTTTCTTTAGTCCGAAAATATTGGCGATCATTTTATACGCCCCGGATTTTAGAAAGGCCGGATCGGGCTCGAATAAATACTGATCTGGCGCTCCAAACTCGGTTTTACATGCGCTTTCTTGCGCTTTGGTCAATGTCATGGATCGCCGAACAGTGCCATCTTCGTTTAAATCAACAGCCATGATCGCGATGTCTTTTTTGTTGATAGCCTCAGCGTCTGGCGCAAGAAGAAAAAGCAATTCTTTACATTCTCGCTGGTATTGAACGACATAAACCTGTTGAGTGGCGGGCATAATCTCTAGGCCCTCATCAATATCCATCATGGGCGAGCATTTGATCATGATATGTTTGGCTTTACCCTTTAACGCGGGAATAAGTTCCAGAACATTCGGCGTGCAGTCTTCTAGCTTGTATTTCCCTTTTGTGTGCGCATCTCGTCTTTGGGGATCAATGTAGATGAAGTCTGTTTCAACGAGCTTGGTGACGAAATCCTCAGCCTTTGCGGCCAATATCTCGATCGGTTTTTCGCAAATAAGCGCCATGTTATGGGCTAGAATTTCCGCTGTTTGCGTTTCTTGTTCTACAAGAACACCCCGCTTAAAAGCATGGCTAAAGGCGATGGAATCGATGCCCGCACCGCTGGTTAAATCAATAAAACCATTGCCGCTAACCAATGAGGCCTTATAGTTTGCGCACGCCTCGGAGGATGCCTGCTCTATGACACTGCTGGCGGGGAAAATAATGCGCTTACTGCGGCTGAACATGCTGGGAAGTTTATGCTCGGCCTTTTGACGGGCTTTAATTTGATCCATGATAAGCGGATAGGGCCAATGAGACTCCGGTGCTTTTTTTAGGGCGAGTTTACGAACATCATTTGAATGATGCTGATTCATAAAATCCTGAATTTTGGGGTCAAGAAGCGCTCGCCAGTCCATATTTGCCTTTTGATTTTGTCTTATGAAACAAAGTAACCTTTTGATTTTTTATTAAAATTTTACCTTTCTGTCACGGATTATTAAGCTTTTACAAGTGATAATATACATAATAATGAACATTTAGACTGGAATTAATCGGGTCTAAAAATAGGGTAAAAGGGCAGGTTAGGGACATGAAGGTCATTCGTGATAGCGCGGAATACCACTTTTTGTCAGCATTAGACAAAATCAAAATAAACGCAAAAGGCTGGGTCGCCCTTCACTTTGCGTTGTCTAAAAACCTGAATCATCATGAATTGCTCAAAAACCCATGCGAAATTCAAGAAAAAATACAAAGCGCCCGTCAAAAAAGCGAAGTTTTTATAGATGGTTTGACCAAGAGCATCGAAAACACCCCTGAGGGATATGTCTACATTTTTTCAGATCAGGATGTTTTGGTTTTGCTGAAAGCCAAAGACGACGCCCAGCAAAACAAAATCCTAAAAACATATAAAAACATTGCAGAAACACTGCCATCCGGGCTTTCAGACCTTGGATTTTTAGATCGTGAAATACATAAATATCTGAAGCTCGCAGATCGAAAAATGCTCTCTGCTCAGCGATTCACAGCGTACCATTATATGGCTGACCGGCACCGGGTTGATACCATTGCAATACGCAGAGAGCGGCGGGAGGACCCAAAGGTTTTAATCATTGAGGATGACCGGTTTACTGCGGCTTATACTTCAAATATCCTGAGTAAAGACTATGATTTGATCATTGCACGTACAGGAGAAGAAGGCCTTAAAGCCTATATTGAGCATGCCCCGGATATTGTGTTTCTCGATATTCACTTGCCGGGAATGAATGGCCATGAAACCCTGCATGCGATCAAGGCTGTTGATACGGGCGCATGTGTTGTAATGCTTAGTGTCGACAGCGCCCATTCCACGATTCTCAAGGCGAATAAGACAGGGGCGCAGAAGTTTTTGAAAAAGCCATTTTCAAAAGAGCGCCTTCTCGAAACGGTTAAATTATCGCCTCATGTACGCTCACTTCTTAGGTCAGATAGCGAAGTTCTCCATTAAACTCCTTAAAATTTAAATAAAATTTTAAGTAAATGTCTGATATCATTAAAGGGTATTTATACTCTATCTTTGGTAAAAATGGCGCGCAATCATGAAACTTTCTATTCCAAGCAAAACCTTATTTAAATCTTCCGAGAATGTTGACGCGAAAGGCTTCACGCTGGTTGAGCTGGCGATTGTGATGATTATTGTCAGCATATTGATCGGTGTTTTTTTCAGTGGCCTTAGAATATACGTCACGAATAAAAATGCAAAGCTAATGGATGATCGAACCTATGAAATTCGCCGTGCGATATCTGAATTTATAAAAGATATCCCTGATGAAGCCGGAAAGCCAGAAACTCTTGTGCCCATTGATGTTGCGCGTTTTCCATGTCCCGCGTCATTGACGGTCGCTCAGGGGACGACAAGTTATGGCGCTGAGGTTTGTCCAGCGTCTCCGCCTTCTAACGGTGTATCATGGACACTGACAGAGCTTGGCGGTGCCGGAGCAGAGTTAGGTGGGCCTGGAAGTGGTGTTTTTGTCTTGCGCGGTTTTAATGATGAACCTGTGCTTGTTGGAGCGGTTCCGACACAAAGAATAGGTGTGGGCTCGGAAAGTGCCAGCGATATTTTCGGCAACCGCTTTTTATATGCTGTTTCTGCCAATCATGTGGCGGATGATGAACTATATGTCTCTGGCATTGAACCACCCGGCCATATTCGTATCGTTGAGCAAGCACAACCTGTTGTCGCAGCAGATTTGTTTCCTGCCGATGGAAAATATGAAACCTTTGCTCTTATAAGCATGGGCGCGGATGGGCGCGGGGCTTATGGCTCAAACAGCGGAAGAATTAACGTCAACTGCTCACCAAACACGACCGCGGATGGTGATTCACGGAACTGTGCCTGGCAATCGGATAACCTTGCAATCTTCCGAGACCGCGTAGGCGATGACCTGGTGGGCCCGGATAGCTACGACGACAAAATTTTTATCAGCCTGGTCGAAGCCCCCGGTAGCGATGACGGCTGGTGGCGGGAAGTGCAACCCAATGGAGCTTCACCGCTGCACATTAGAAATAAAAACGATGGAAATGTCGGCATCGGCACAGAGCAACCTCTTGGGATTCTTCATGCCATCATGCCGGCCAATAGAGGCCCTGTCTTTGAATATTTTGCCGGTGATAATGCAGGAAATCCTCTTGGTGTACTCACGGGCGCGCATGTTGCTATTAAAACCAACGCGGGCACACTTGCTAGCCCGAATAGCGTAAACCTGCAACAAGATGATGTGCTGGGGATGTTGAGCTTTGGTAACCGCGTCAATGGAACGATGAATGCTGTTGGAAACAATTGGCCGGCAATGATTGCTGCAAATGCTGCTGAAGATTATGATGCGGCTGGGGCTAATCGTGGGGCTTATTTGAGGTTCATGACCAGACCATCAACATCTGATGAACCCGCATATGCAGATCCAAATTGGCCACCACTAGAGCGCATGCGGATTACGGATAACGGGTTTGTCGGTATCGGTATTGAAAACCCCTGGGCGGATCTACATGTCGTAGGTAAGCCGGGCGAAGATATTGTGAGATCTGTTGTCATGGCTGAAAATGCCAATCAATGGCCGCGATCTTCTGTCATTGCGACGAGTGATGCAAGGCATCCTGTCTTCTTGGGCGTGCGTGGCCGAGGGTCACCAGGAGCACCAGCAGCCCCCAACGCTGGGGATGTCTTGGCTGATTTCAGAGGTTGGGCGCAGGGTGCGCCAGAAGGCACTGATGGTGCGGGGATGACGGTTGTGGCATCTGAAACGCCATCGAATGTCTTTGGTAACGAGCGAATGGGTTCACATCTGCGCTTTAACACCATTCAAAATGGTGAAACCAACAGACGGCCGCGCATGACCATTACCGATGAGGGTCTTGTGGGTATTGGCATTACAACACCGCAGGAACAGTTACACATTACCGGCGACTTTGTTCAGGACTTAACACCTGATACTACACCGGGCGGCAAATATGTCGGCAGCGGTTTCGGTCAATGGACTCACTTGGGCATGATGGATAATTCTTACGGTTCTGTAGCGGGCGGTGCGGCCGTTAATCCTGATGATAACCAATATGGCATGCGCATTAACTGGGATAGTGACCGAATTTTGATTGGTCTTGAAGATAATGGTGCAGACCGCAAGGATGGCATTGTTGGTATGCGCACAGGAAACATCAACGACCGTCTATTTTTTGAAATGAATGGTCAGAAAGTGATTAGCATTGAAGGTCCCCCGGCGGCTACAGGAAACGGTAATGTCGGCATTAATGTTGAAGATCCCAACGGAAGGCTTCATATCAAGGGCAATATTCGGGTTGAAAATGAGCCTGACTGGTGGACGCCAATTAGCACTTTCAGCTATAATAGTACATTCAATCGTAGTGGAGGCTTTATTGGCCACAGAGCGCGCGGAGATGCTGATAATCCTGCGGGCGCGCAAGCCGGGGACATCATTGTTGTGTTTGAAGGGCGGGGCGAGCCGCGCGTTGTGGACCCAGGCACGCCGCATTTTGGAACGGGCATGCGTGTTCTGGCAACGGAAACTCACAGAGATCTGCCAGGCAGGGAAGTTGGAGCCATGGGCAGTGAGCTGCTTTTTACCACAGTAAATAATGGTACAAACTCATCAACGGTCAAAATGAAAATCACGCATGATGGTATGGTGGGTATTAACAATTACACGCCCACCTATCAGCTAGATGTAGGTGGTCAAATTAGAGCAGCTGCATGGGTTAGCCCCTCTGATGCAAGGTTAAAGACAAATATTACGGGCACCGTTGGCTTGGACAGTCTTGTTAAAATCAAAGGTCACAATTATCGCTGGAATGATCAGGCATCTGATGACATGGTCGGGCGCCTTGATACAGGCGTCATCGCACAGGAATTGCTCGAAATCCCTGAACTGGCGCATTTGGTTTTGGGAACCGCAGGTGATCTTGAAAAGGGTGAAACACTGTCCGTCAATTATAACGGCCTTATTCCTGTTTTGATTGAGTCTGTGAAGGAGCTAAAGGCCGACAAAGACAAGCTTGTAGTATCACTAGAGGATACAAATAAACGCCTTGCTGCGCTGGAAAGTAAGCTATCGCCAATGCGCGGTGGCTTTGCCTATCACTGGCTAATGGCTATGGTTTTAATCGCCTTTGGTGGCGGTTTGCTCATGTCTCGTACTATAAAAATAAAGTCTTAAAAAAGAGGAAAACCCGATGCTTTATAAAAACAATGGCTTGAATCATTCACCGCTTGCCCATGTAAATGCGCGTGGTTTCACGCTGGTGGAGCTGGCGATTGTATTGATTATCGTGAGTATATTGATCGGTGCGTTTTTCAGTGGCTTGAAGCTGTATGTGACGAACCGCAACGAAGCGATGATGGACGAGCGAATTTATGATATTCGCCGTGGTTTGGCGGATTATATTCGTGATATTCCTGATGATTTGGCGAACCCTACAACACTGCCGCCGGTTGACGTGGCGCGTTTTCCGTGTCCGGCCTCCTTAACGGCAGCGCCGGGGACAGCGGAGTTTGGCGCTGAACTATGCCCAAATGGCAATGCGCGGGTTGGCGGTATATTAGACATCAGCGGCCTTACGGTTGGTCAGGATTTAGGCGGAGTATTTGTGCTTCAGGGCGCGAATGGTCAGCCTGTTCTCGTGGGCGCGGTGCCAACGCGGACCATCGGGATTGGGTCTGATGCTGCGGGTGATATATACGGCAACCGGATGTTGTATGTGGTTTCGGCCAACCATGTGTCGGATGATCGTTTGTACAACAATGTGTCAACGATCCCGCAAGGGGCAATCCGTGTGGTGAATCAGGATGAGGCTGTGGATTTAAGTTCGGCCGCCGCGGCGTTTCCTGATGTTGGCGGTGAGGGATATGAGACGTTTGTGGTGATCAGCCCTGGCTCCAATAGCCGCGGGGCGTATGGTGTGCAAAATGGGGTCAGGAATATTGATTGCCCGACCGGTGCGAATGCGAATGAGGGCGATGCGCGCAACTGCGCATGGCAGGGTGATAATTATGCGGTGTTCAGGAACCGCTCTCTTGGCGGTGATCTGGTGGGCGATGATGCGTATGATGATGAGATTATCGTGAGCCTTGCGGCCTCCACGGGCTCTGATGTGGGCTGGTGGCGCGAGGTTGTGCCCAACGGCCAAACCCCCACGCACATCACCAACATCAATGATGGCAATGTCGGTATTGGGACGGAAAGACCGCGGAAAAAGCTTCATATTGTTGCAGATTCAACCACCGGTAACGGTGCTGGCGTAGGTGTAGACACATTTCATGTGGGCGCTCCGGGGACGGCTAGTTCTATTACTATCCGATCGATGGTTATTGATGGCGTAACGCGACCAGTGGAGCAAGGAGAGCTTTACGGTTCCCTCAATTTTGCCGGAACAAATGATTTTGGCGTGTGGGATATTAATAACCAGATTGTAGCCAGTATACGCGCACAGGCCGCTGAAGATTTTACACAAGGCGGAGCAAGAGGCACAAACCTATTGTTTAGTACAACAAATTTGGGCGCGAGCGGGGAAACGGAAAAAATGCGCATCACTGCCGATGGAAATGTCGGGATTGGGACAAACGATCCGGAACATAACCTTCATGTAAATGAGAGTGCCGGAAGTTCCGCAGGGTTAATGCTTAGCGGCGATGGAAACCCCGGTCTGGAAGATACGCTTGCGGCAATACATTTTTCAGATAGCAGTATTCCGGGTGGCCCAAACTGGCAGGAGCAAACCTGGACTATAACGCATAAAGGCCGTGAAGCCGGGCGTGATGGCAGCTTGATATTTGTGTACAACGACTTGGGCCTTGGGCCTTGCTGTGCATTTGGCGATCCCGGCAGGAATGATGTCATGACCCTTCATCGATCTGGCAATGTCGGGATTGGAACCGTTAATCCGGCTTTTCAATTTCAGGTTTCGCAGAACGGCGGGCAACAATATACCGCAATTCACGATGGTGGTTTAGAGCTATACAGAGATCCTGCCGGGAATTTGGGCAACATTGCGCAAGGCTATATAGATTTCAAAGATGACCCGACAGAGGATTACGATTTTCGTATATTGTATCAAAATAATACTGGGCTTTACATTTCAAAGGAACAACCCGGATCAAGCGTACCGCCGCAACTTTCCGTTGCGCATGATAATGGTTTTGTGGGGGTGAATGTGACGGACCCGCAAAGCCGCCTTCATGTTCGGGGTGAGATACAACTTGCAACGGAGGATGATACGTTTCCTGTAGGCTGTATCCCAGAGAAGACAGGCGCTATTCGGTATAATTCAGATGATAAGGACATGGAATTCTGTGATGGCAGCACATGGAAAACTTTTGGTGGCAGCAGCATAAATTACGCAGACTGCACGGATGTAAGAGATACATTGAATTTTGCTATGTGCCCTACAAATTACGTTGCTGTAGGAGCCAATTTCTGGAGTGGCAATGGATACCCTGAATCAGAAAGTATTCGGTGTTGCCGCCTAAATTAAAAACAAAGCCGCCAGATTAAAGGCGGCTTTTTCCATTTTGAAAAAATATAAACTTATATTAAGCACCTGTAGCACTTGAAACCAGCAGGTAGTGTCTGCGGTCGATCAGGCCTTCTTCAAACACAATTTCCGCACTGCGTTGCATCGTCCGGCCGTATTGGCCGATCATGCGCTGGATTTCAACGGGCCATTTTGTGAAGTGCATATCCATGAGCTTTTCGCGTACATCATCGGGGAATTGCATCCATTCACGAATACCTAAACGTCCGCCGCCTTCACGCGGCACCAGAACCTGCGTGACGATGAGGCGCAGTGTTTCCATCAACGCAACCGCGCGTTCTTCGCGTTCATTCATGTCATAGGTCGACAGCATACGCTGGACCGTGTTTGCGACGCCTAGTGTGTGTGTTGTGGTATAAACTGCGTGGCCCGTTTGCGCGGCCTCGATAGAGGCATTGATGGTTTCGCGGTCGCGTGATTCACCAACGAGAATAATTTCGGGCTTGCGGCGTAGTGCGTTGCGAACGCCATGCGCAAAATCAGGCAGGTGGCGCGGAATTTCGCTTTGTGAGACAAGGGAGCGTGGAGAATTGATGCTGTCATAGACGTATTCAATCGGCGCTTCGTAAGTCAGCATTTTACCGCACCCTTGTGGGCGCTCTAAAATCATACGGTTTCCAGCGGCAAGCAGCGTTGATTTACCTGAACCGGTGGCCCCGGTAATAATGACCATTCCCTGGCGCGGCGACCAGGCATCGCGGATTTCCTGCTCAATGTTCAAATCATCCATTGTCGGCGGTTCACTGGGCAGAACACGCATGGTAATTTGCGCCCCGTCACGGCCTTTTGAGAGGATTGCGGTAATGTTGACACGAAAACGTATGCGCGTGTAACGATCGGGCCGGATTTCATAAGACACATCAAGATCTTTTGCCGATGCGAGACGGGCCTGAGCCTCCGGGCCGTAAATTCTGGTCAGAAAAATTGCCATGTCAGCAGCGTCAATTGCCCTCACAGTGCCCGGATATAGCTCGCCATGGATTTCATTGTAGACCTGGCGTTCTGATTGGATGGTGATGTCCGAAGAGCCTTGCTTTACACACCACAGTAAGAATGTGTCAATGAGATCCGCTGTGAAACGGCCAGGTTCATCTGGCCAGGTTTCAGCATGAGAATCCTCAGATTTTACAAGGCTTATCGGCTTGCGGGTTGCCATTGATCTGCTCCGGTTATCAACGATGGAACGCCGGTAATCTGGACGGCACGGTCGCCAACGCGCAACACTGAGCCGCCTCCGGTAACTCCCCGGTCTACCTGACGCGCGAATGGAGGGGAGCCCATACCTTGTGCCAACAAGACACGGTAACGAACCATTCCGTTAAAATCGGAATTGAGTTTGGCTAAATCAGCCTCGAAAATTTCATTTGCCTGACGCACACCTTCTACCCAGCCTAGATTGACTCGTTCAATCCAAATTTCGCGTTCTTCATCGGTTTTAGGCAAGAGAAGGTCCGGTGGAGGCTCCACTTCCTGCCATTCACGGCGCAGATAGTCACGCCATGTTCGCGATGTAGATACGATTCGCGCATTGTTTACTATATTATATACTCTATCAGACACGGCTGCTTGCTGTCCATTTCCCTCGATCAGGAGGGCGTTCATTGATTCGTTGATAATCGGTGGCTCAATCAGAAGACCAGATGGGGCGGGAACGAGAAGCTGGGTAAAGTCAAAGACCTTGTCCATATGGCGGCCACGTGTATCTAGCTCCTGGGCCACCTCGTAGGTGCGAAATGCAAGACCTGCACGGGCCCCATAAGAGAGGGCGGCTTCGCGAATGGCTTCAGCGCGAATATCCAAAGGGAGATCTTGGTCTTTGTTTTTAAAATCGTCTTGTCGCTCAAGCCTTTCAGCCTGTTCTAAAGAAATGGGCTTGCGTGAATCTGCGCGAATGCGTGATGGGCTGTCGTTGTTTAAAAGCGAGGGGAAGCGGCCAATCATTGACTGGTCGCCAATATCGGATGCAGATGAAGGCGATGGCAGTGAGAGGCCAATGACGGCTCCCAGAAGGAGTAAAAATTTCTTTGATTGAGATGTTTTTATCGTGAGCATGGCACTTAAGACTGCTTTGTATAGTTTTCGTTGTGTACGTTAGACGGATGCCTAACTAAATAGTGTTAATCCTTATTGACCAACGCCTGTATTGGGCGGGTAGTGAACTTCTACGACCTGGCGTTCGCCATCGACACGAACATCGCCGCGCATTCCAAGCTGAAGACCAATATCACGAAGAACGTCAATAACAGGGCGGTTTTCAACATCAATTGAAACAACAACAGGAACAGGCGGCGGGCTGCCGATTGTCAAAAATCCGTAACTTGCTCGATCCGCAAGTGTTTTTGTGATGGGCTCCACTGGACCAACCCAATTCACGGTAATGGCTCTGCGAAGCTCAGAAGGGGGCTCACCAACCGGGGCAACAGCCACACCGGGGGAGCGGGAATATTCTACGGCGGCTAATGTCTCCAGTGCGGTTGAGGCTCTGTCCGCGGCATCCGCAAGCATTGATGAGACATTATCAGGC
>CAYGQP010000013.1:0-14238 GCA_964352115.1 uncultured Micavibrio sp.
CACCGGATGACCCTGCAGACAATAAAGGTTTTATCGTTCTAAACATTGATGATTTCGAAGCTATGGATCATACGATCGACGAGTTGCGCAATGGCTTTCAAGATGATTTTCCCGATATGTTTGTGCGCGTGAGTAAAATGTTCTTGGGAACGAGTGACTCCAGTAAGATGGAAGTACAGATAAAGGGCCCTGACGGTGATGTTCTCTATGAAAACGCCGAGAAGATTAAGGAAATATTCCGATCTATACCGGGCGCAATAGACATTCGTTCAAACTGGGAAACGCGCATTGTTAAAGTTGAAGTTCGCGTTGATCAACAGCGCGCGCGGCGCGCAGGTGTTACATCTGGTGATATTGCGGCATCAATATCCGGAGGGTTTGATGGCCTGAATGTTACAGAATTCCGGGATGGTGATGATGTTATTCCTGTGATCTTTAGAGCCAGTGGCGACGAGCGTTATAGCCTTGATCGTATTCGCACGCTTAATGTGTATTCATCCGCCAGAAAAAACAATGTCCCCCTATTCCAAATTGCAAATTTCGCACCCGTCAATCAGTTCGCCAAAATTGAGCGTGAGAATATGTTCCGTACAATTACGGTTGAAACCAAAATACTGTCTATGACGGCTGAAGATTTTAAAGTTGTAATTGACCCCATGATTCAAGAGCTAGCAGCCAGCTTGCCGCCGGCACACACTATTGAATATGACGGTGTGATTGCAGAATCCGCGGATGCTCAAGCAGCATTATCTGCAAATGTACCAATGGTTATCGGGTTGATAATTGTCTTATTGGTTGCGCAATTTAATTCTTACAAAAAGACGGCAATCATTATACTCACCATCCCGCTTATGATGATCGGGGCTTCTATCGGGCTTTTGATCACAGGCTCATTCTTCGGCTTTATGGTGATGTTGGGGCTATATTCTCTGGCAGGGATTATCATTAATAATGCCATTGTCTTAATTGACCGCATTGAAATTGAAGAAAAGACAGGCAAGTCGCAATATGAAGCTGTCATTAATGCCTGTGTTATGCGTTTGCGGCCTATCATCATGACAACGATCACGACAGTGCTTGGGCTTTTGCCGCTCATTTTATCCGGTGATGCGCTATTTTACGGTATGTCCAATGCAATAGCCTTTGGCCTTGCCATTGGAACAGTTTTAACGCTCGGCGTTGTTCCAGTATTGTATGGAATATTTTACAAAATTAAAAATCCGGAGGTCTCATGAAACATATTAGAACACTTCTTGCTTTATGTTTATTAGCTGTGCCGATGAGCCATGCGCAAGAAACAGAAGATTTCATGTTATCTCATGCGTTAAGACAAGCTTATATGGATAATCCAACGCTCAATGCTGCGCGGCGTGAATTACGCTCCGTGCATGAGCAGTTGCCACAAGCCTTGTCAGGTTGGAGACCCAATGTTCAGGTTGATTTTGGGCTAAGCAATATTGATATAGATGGTGACCCTCAAGGGCCGGGTTCTGACGGATCTTCACCAAAAGAAGCTGAAATTTCAGTGGACCAACCTTTATACAGGGGAGGATCTACTGTTGCTGCGACGCGCGCAGCAAAGAATATTATCCGGGCACAAAATGCATCCTTATTAGCAACGCAGCAAGATATTTTAAGTGCAGCTGTTGAAGCTTACATGAATGTCTTGCGTGATGAGAGCTTATTATCACTATCCAAGCAAAACCGGAATGTTATTTCCGAGCAGTTAAGGGCAACAAATGACCGCTTTGAAGAGGGCGCTGTCACCAAAACGGATGTCAAGCAAGCCGAAGCGCGTCTGGCTGGCGCAGATGCTGACGTTATTCAACTTGAAGGCACGCTGGATTCCAGCCGCGCTATCTACAAGCAAATCATTGGCCTAGCCCCAACTGGCCTGAGAGCTGCTGATATTATGCCGCCGCTTCCCAGTACGCTTGAAGATAGCCTCGCGCTTGCCCAGGATAATTCGCCCTCAATTCTGGTGTCACAAGCCCTAAGGGATGCTCAAGAAGATAATGTCGACACAATTTTTGGCGAGCTTTTGCCGCAAATTTCATTGCGCGCCGCTCATAATGAAACCACTAATCCGTCTCCGGGCCTGGTTGACGATACATCACAAACACTGATTGGTGTTTTTGCAACAGTACCGCTTTATCAATCCGGGTCAGTCCGCTCACGCGTCAGAGAGGCCAAGGAAGAGGCTGTGCGCCGCCGTATTCAAATCACAGAAGCCGAGCGCGAGGCAGAGCAGCAAGTTATATCAAGCTGGCGAGCATTTCAATCAGCGAAAGCCGAGAAGCGCGCGCGCAATACGCAGGTCGAAGCCGCCGAGATTGCCCGCGAAGGGGTGTACATGGAGGCCGCTGAGGGCAGCCGAACCGTTCTCGATACGCTTGATGCAGACCAGGAATTATTTGAAGCTCAAGTGAACGAAGTGATTGCTTCGCGTAATGAAGTGGTCGCTGCGTTCAATCATGCTGCGGTACTTGGTATTTTAACGCCAGAAACTCTCGGTTTCTCTGAAGACCGCATTGATCTTAGCGCTCATCTTAAATCTGTAAAAAGTAAAATCCTGAGTACAGATTTAGAAGAATAACTTTTAACTTATGTAAGGATACATTGTCTGTTTTTATATGAGAAAAGTTAGCAGCAGACTACAATCCCTGCCACCGACCTAACAGTCGTCGCTAACTTTTCTCTATTTCATTGACTTTTCTTCTATCTTGTTATAACATAAGTTATAACAATGGAGTTTTTAAAATGGAGCTAAAAGTAACAAAAATTGGGAATTCTTTGGGCGTTGTTTTGCCTAAGGAGCTGATTACAAACCTTAAACTTGATAAGGGCGATACGCTTTGGGTGACGGATGCCCAGTCTGGGTACAGAATTACACCGTATGATCCTGCGTTTGGGGAACAAATGGATGCAGCGCGTAAGCTCATGAAAAAGCGCCGTAATGTTCTGCGAGAACTGGCGAAATAATGTCTTATAAATGGATCATTGAATCCGTTGTTCATGCTATTCATGATGAACAAATAGCAGAGCATGGCGGCCTACAAGGAACGCGTGATATAACTTTGCTACAATCTGCCTTAGTGCGCCCCAGAAATTTAGCAGAATACGAAAAGCCGGATATAGCTGATATGGCAGCTTGTTACGGATATGGAATTGCTAAAAACCACCCCTTTAATGATGGAAACAAACGCACAGCTTTCGTTGTATTAGAGCTCTTCTTGCTAATGAATGGATATAGTCTAATAGCTGATGATGAGGCATGTGTCCTAGCGATGCTAAGTGTCGCTGATGGAAGTATTTCAGAGACAGAGCTTGCTGTTTGGATTAGAAAGCACATAGAAAAAAGTTAGCACTAGACTGTCAGGTCTGCCATTCAACCAAGCAGTCATCGATAACTATTCTCTCCAAAGTGTTAACCTCTATTACTTAAATTATTTCGCGAGTGATAACCCTTAGTACGAAAATTGTTCGTAAGAGCTTTATACTTTTGCAATAGCTCTAACATACAATATTTGTTAACCTTTTAGAGCTATAACAATCCTTTCAAGGAGTGTTCCATGTCCGCCACAAAAGACCGCACCAGTACAATTTTGTCTATCATCAAAAACCGCTTCTCTATTGATGAAGTTGTTAAACGCCAATCCCCAAAGTCGATGGATGAAAAGCCATTAAAGCCTGCGATAAGGTCAACAAAGCTGTTGAGCTTAAAAGCGCTTGAGAATTATTGGCGAACCCTCCTCGAACAGACAAGCGCGACGGAGAAAGACAAAGAGCTAATCGCAGATAAAAACCTGCAAGATGATATTGAGGTTTTTCAAAATAATATTGAAAATTGTATAGGCACACTCAAAATTCCTATGGGCGTCATTGGCCCTTTTCGGATCAATGGTATTTTTGCTAGCGATGATTTTTATGTACCACTAGCCACGACTGAAGCAACACTTGTGGCCTCATATGCTCGGGGCGCGCGACTAATTAGTGAAAATGGTGGGTGCACAGTTGCGCTTTTAAATGATGCCCTGTGTAGAACACCAGGATTTGCTTTTAAAACTTTAACAGAAGCTGGTTTGTTTACGGAATGGCTCAACCAAAACTTCGATGCCTTGAAGAAAGCCGCTGAAAGCACAACAGGGCATGGAAAGCTCATTGATGTTCGCACGCATTTTGAAGGCAACCACGTTTACATCGTATGTGAATATTTTTCAGGGGATGCGGCAGGGCAAAACATGACCACGATCGCGACAGAGGCTCTTTGTCAGTATGTTAAAGAGCGCACCCCAATCGAGCCTGAATACTGGTTTTTAGAGTCCAATTTTTCAGGCGATAAGAAAGCGTCTGCCCTATCGTTTTCAAGTGTAAGGGGTAAGAAGGCAACGGCAGAAGTGCTGTTGCCAGCGAAATCCGTGCAAACACATCTTCATACCTCGATTGAACGGATGTGCGATTACTGGCGCATGTCAGCTTTAGGCGGTGTCATGAGTGGTACGATCGGCGTTCAGGGGCACTATGCAAACGGGCTAACTGCCCTTTATCTTGCCACAGGGCAAGACGCAGCCTGTGCTTCTGAGTCTAGTGTCGGTATCACGCGCCTGGAACTTCGAGATGATCATCTCTATGCCAGCGTGACCCTTCCGAATATTGTTGTTGGGACAGTTGGCGGTGGAACAAAACTTCCGACGCAAAGTGCAGGCCTTAGAATTTTGGGACTAGAAGGCTCTGGGAATGTACACGCATTGGCTGAAATATGCGCAGCCGTCTGTTTGGCTGGGGAGCTCTCTCTCATTGGCGCGATATGTGCTGGTCACTTTGCTGCAGCTCACCAAAACATGGCTAGGGAGAAGAAAGGGTGAGCCAATCTGTTGAGCAAGATTTGCCACTAGTCTCTCGTCTTTGGATTTATCAATCAGAGCGATTTCCTGTTTTTAGACATGGCGTTTTGATTGTCGCGTTTGCATTATCGGCAGTATGCATTTCCGCCCTGCTCCGGGGACAAACAGAACCACCCTCCCTCATAAGCTTTTGGATCGCGTTTGGCGTTTTATTCGGATTATTTTTACAGCTTCGAATTACGGACGAGTTCAAAGACGCTGAAACAGACGCGAAATATCGACCCGAACGTGCTGTACCAAGGGGCCTCGTCAGTTTAAAGGAGCTCCTTGTTGTCGGCATAATAACTGCGCTTGTGCAAATCGCGATCACAGCCGCCTATTCGCCTGCGCTGCTCTTGATTTTATTGGCGGTCTGGGGGTACATGGCTTTGATGACCGTCGAATTTTTTGTGCCAAAGTGGCTGCGATCTCATTTATTCTTCTACATGGTTTCACATATGGCGATCATGCCCCTGATTGACCTGTTTGCAACAGCAAGTGATTGGATGGTTGTCCAGGGAACAGCACCTCCAGGACTATTTTGGTTTTTGGCAGTGAGCTTGTTTAATGGCATACTCCTTGAAATTGGCCGCAAAACATGGGCGCCAGAAAGCGAACGTGAGGGCGTAGAAAGCTATTCCGCGCAATGGGGCATCAAAAAATCGATCATGGTTTGGTACGCGGCTGTATGTAGTTCTTTTTTCTGTGCCATGGTCGTAGCACACGACATAAACTTTCTTATGCCATCGCTTATAATTCTGGCCGTTTTACACGGTATTCTGGCACTCAAAGCTCATCAGTTTCATAAAGACCCTTCGCCCGAAGATGCGAAGATGCTTGAAAACTTATCTGGGCTTTGGGTACTCGCCATTTATTTATTATTGGGTATTATACCAATGGGGATCAACATATGGCTGTAAATCCGTTTATCCTTACGCCCAAAGATGAGCCCAAAATAGAGCTCATGGGTGGCAAGGCTTATGCACTCGCCAAGCTAGGCAAGGCTTTTCCCATTCCCAATTGGGTCGTGTTAACACCACACGCTTTTACATCCAAAGCCCTAAAAAAAGCCGCTAAAGAAGCGCTAATACCCCATATAAAAGCTCTAGGTGAAGGACCTTTTGCCGTGCGGTCTTCGGCTATAGATGAGGACGGATCAGACAGCTCTTTTGCGGGCCAGTTAGAAAGCTACTTGAATGTAGAACCCCCGGAACTGGAAAAATACATCTGCAAAGTTTTGGCTTCTGCGTATTCAAAAAGCGTCAAAGAATATCGCAAGCAACGTGGTTTAACCGAAACGCCCAGCGCGCCCGGTATATTAATTCAAAACATGAGCCAAGCTGACAGCGCAGGAGTAGCCTTTAGCGCTGACCCCGTGCACAACGACCCAAATAAAATTGTCATCATGGCCACACACGGCCTTGCCGATAAACTGGTCAGCGGTGAAGTAAACGGCGATTCATATTATCTTACTCGAGATGGCAAAATAAAAAGTCAGGACCTCATCGACGACAAAGCGATTATGTCTGCGGAACATTTAAAAAGCATTGCTGATTTATGTTTGAAGGCCGAAAAACATTTTGGTTGCCCGCAGGATGTTGAATGGACATTAGAAAATAATAAAATCTACCTCGTTCAGTCACGCCCCATAACCACGCTTGCGCCCACAGGCAAACGTGTTATCTGGGATAATTCCAACATCGTAGAAAGCTATAGCGGCGTAACATCGCCGCTCACATTCTCATTCGCGCGTTACGCTTATGCGGAGGTCTACAGAGCTTTAGCCAAGGTCATGGGCGTATCATCAAAACGTATTGAAGCGCATAAAACTGTGTTTGAAAATATGCTCGGCTTCATAAACGGTCATGTATATTACAACCTGCTCAATTGGTATAAAGGCCTGTCAATCCTTCCCGGCTTTACCATGAACCGGAAATTCATGGAACAAATGATGGGCGTAAAGGAAGCGCTTCCTGAAGATCTGGTTCAAGGCATGATTGAGCAAAATCCAGGCACAATAAATAAGGCTCTCGATACTGCTCATTTTGTATCCACACTGCTTCGAATTCTCATAAATGGCTTCACATTGCCCTTTCAAGTAAAGCGGTTTTACAAACATCTCAATGCTGTCTTGGAAGAACCAGATAAGCCTCTTGATCAAATGGATATAACCGAGCTTGCGGAGCATTATCGTTACCTTGAGCAGCAGCTCCTTTCGCAGTGGTATCCGCCACTGGTGAATGACTTGATGTGCATGATTGCCTTTGGTGCATCACAAAGGGTATTAAAAAAATGGTGCGGAGAAGATGAAGGCCAAGCACTGCATAATGATTTCATGATTGGACAGGGTGATATTATATCCGCAGAGCCAGCGCAACGTATTCGTGATATGGCAGCCCTGGTGCGCGGTCACAAGAAAATCGTAGATTTACTCATTTCAGGCAATCAAAAAGCTATAGAACTGCATGAAAAATTTGCAGAAGCCTTCCAGTCCTATCTCGATAAATTTGGGGATCGCTGCACACAGGAGTTGAAGCTAGAAAGCTTTACGCTTCACGAAGATCCCACAACGCTGTTGCAAGCGATTGGTTTCACAGCGCAAAGAGAAGATAAAGGCCATGAAGAGAAAACGCATGACCCCTCTGAGACTTTGCATGAAGCGCTAAACGATAAACCATTCAAAAAATTTATAGCACAAAGATTGATCAATTGGGCAAAAGGCCGGGTTCGTGATCGCGAAAATTTACGCTTTGAGCGGACGCGTGTTTTTGGGCGCGTAAGGCGCGTGTTTTTAGAAATTGGGAAACATCTCGTAGACGATGGGTTCATCAATCACCGCCGTGATGTATTTTTCTTACAAGTCGAAGAGCTGTTGGGCCTGATCGAAGGTACGCTTGTTACATATGATCTAAAATCAATTGTTGATTTGCGTAAAAAACAGGCTGAGGAATTTGAGACTATGCCTTCGATGCCAAATCGTTTCGAAACTAACGGCGCAGTTTTTACAGATTTCTATGGCCGTGAATTGAAGGAAACTATCGTTCTTGCCGACGGGGACACCCGTGAAGGCCTTGGCTGCTGTACAGGCGTTGTTCGTGCGAAGGTGCGCGTGGTGACCGACCCTCGAAAAGAAGCCTTGGAGCCGGGAGAAATTCTCGTTGCCAAACATACAGATCCCGGCTGGATCGCCTTGTTCAGCAACGCCTCTGGAATATTAGTGGAACGCGGCAGCTTACTCTCCCACTCAGCAATTGTTGCGCGTGAAATGGGTATTCCAGCCATTGTCGCCATTGGTGATGTGATGCAGTGGCTCAAAACTGGCGATGTTGTGGAAATGGACGGCGCGTCAGGCAAAGTTGTGAAGGTCGAAGAATGAAGCAGAGCGAAGTAGAAGAACGCGCTAAATTTGACTTCATTCGCTATGCGCAATGTTGGGAAGATGCAGATATTCTGTTGGATGCGCTGGACATCAAAGAAAATCATCAGTGCCTTTCTATTGCTTCCGCCGGAGACAACACTTTTGCAATGCTGGCTAAAAGCCCAGCAAAAGTCATTGCAATTGATCTTTCTAAAACGCAGATCTATTGCGTTGAGTTAAGAAAGGCGATGTATAGACATCTCTCGCATACTGAATTTTTAGAGCTCATGGGGTCTAGACCTTCGGTGCGGCGGAAAACGCTTTTTCAAAAATGCCTGCCATCATTAGACCAGGAAACTATTCAATTCTGGAAAATTCATTGGGATAAAGCCGAACGATATGGTGTTGGTGGCGCTGGGAAATTTGAAAATTATTTCAAACTCTTTCGCTCCTATGTTTTACCACTTTTGCTCTCCAAAGCGGCTGTTCAGGATTTGTTTGAGCACAAATCCAAAGAGGAGCGTGCAGAATTCTATGATCAGCGCTGGAACACTTGGCGCTGGAAGCTTTTGGTTCGTATTTTCTTTTCGGAGTTTATGGTCGGGCGTTTAGGCCGCGATCCAGCGTTTTTTAAGTATGTTGAAGGCACACTTTCAGAGCATATTCACCGGCGCGTTGCTTATGCGATTAAGGATATCAGTCCCTCTGAAAATGCTTACATGCAATGGGTGTTCACAGGCCAACATTTGAAAGCTTTCCCTTTTGCTCTGCGTGAGGAGCACTATGAAAGTATTCGAGAGAACTTAGATCGCCTTGATATCCGTCATCAAACAATCGAAGCCTTCGTAGAGAGCGGAGAGAAGATAGATGCATTCAACCTGAGTAATATTTTCGAATATATGTCTGAAGAGATTTACGAAGGGCTTTATGAAACTCTCCTGAAATGTGCGAACAGAGGTGCGCGGTTTGCGTATTGGAATATGATGGTACCGCGCAGCTTACCGAACCGTCTGCGTGACCGCATTAAGCCCTTGTCTGAACTTTCATCAGGGCTCTATGCCAAGGATAAAGCGTTCTTCTACTCGAATTTTGTCGTGGAGGAGGTTTTATGATTTTAAGCTTTATAAAAATCTTTGGCTCTCTTGCTTTGTTATTAGGCGTGCTATTCGCCATTCGAAAACTGGGAGAGCGCTATGACTGGCACGCTGAAATACAGCGAAAAATCATTCATACTGGGCTAGGCCTCTTCACCTTAAGCTTCGTTGTGCTGTTTTCGCAGGCATGGGAGGTTGCTGTTTTATGTTCGCTCACTATCGCTTTACTCACGGCGATACGAACTATACCAAAACTTAAAGACTCACTTGGTGGTGGTTTACATGCTGTTGATCGCTTTTCCTTTGGTGAAATTCTCTTCGCGCTTTCAATTGCTTTGATTTTTTATCTTAGTAAAGGGCAAGAAGTTCTTTATATCCTGCCGATTTTGATCCTTACCTTGGCTGATGCCGCAGCGGCGTTAGTCGGCGTTATGTATGCCAAGACCTCATTTCAAGTTGAGGAAGGTACAAAAAGCTGGGAGGGCACAGCGTTCTTCTTCTTGACTTCATGGCTACTTTGCATGGTTGTGTTGCTGCTCTTAACAAACATTGCAGGACCGGAAGTTATCTTGATTGCCTTTATCCTATCGGTGTTTGGGGCATTACTTGAGGCCACAAGCTGGAAAGGCTTGGATAATCTGTTCGTACCAATGGGCTTGTTTTTATTGCTCAGAAACACGCTGGAAATGAACGCAATGACACTGCTTATCGATAGCGTCATTTTTGGTGCATTGGTCATGTTCAGCTTATTGTTCGCACGAAAATACACATGCAGCCTTCATGCAATGCTAACAGTTGCAACAGCATTGTTTTTCTTTTGGATCGTCGGAGGCTGGGCAAACATTCTTGGGCCACTAGCCGTGTTCGGCGCGCACTTATATCTCAATGCGCAAAAGGAAACATCACCCGATGAGTTGGTGGTTGTACTCAGTATTATTTCTGCCGCGCTCGTTTGGTATACGATCGCCGTCGTCACGTATTATGAGGTGTACTATGTCTTTAATCTCGCTCTTGCATTGCACTTCGCCTTTATCTTGATGATTGGTTTGCAGATTAAGGATTTTGCGAATTTGATTTTGGTTGTTATCGGCGCATGGATGATTATCAATGTGCATTTTGTTTTCATGGCGGATTTAACAGTATTGCAGGGCCTTATTCGCTCCGCTGCGGGGCTAGGAGTTTTGACCTTATCTGCAATCACGCTGCAAAAAAACTATCATCTCTTTGAATATCGTCGTTGGGTTAAGCAGGCTGTCGCATGCCTAGCCATTTCAGCTCTAGGGGTTCCTTTTTCGCTATGGTTTTAAACGAACACATAAAAATTGATGGAGCATCCTGCACATTGTGGTTAGAAGATTCGCCTCAAATTAATGGCCTTAAAACAGCGACAGTTGGAGCTTTTGAAGCCAGAGATATTCAATCTGCCAGATCCATAATTGAGCACGCAGTTGGTTTGCTCATATCAAAAAACTACAAATATGTAATCGGACCAATGGATGGAAACACATGGCATTCATATCGTTTTGTAGTGGAAAGTGAAGGACATGCGCCGTTCTTTCTGGAACCACAGAACCCGGAATTCTATCCGAAAGCATTTTTAGAGAGCGGCTTTGAGGTTATTGGAGATTATCTATCCTCGCGCGATGATCAAATGCACTCTCAAGTGGATGAAGAGTTTCAATCAGTTATAGATGGATACAACGTTAATATCCGGTCTTTTGATTTAAAGAATGCGGGGAGAGATCTAGAGAAGATCTATCATCTTAGTACTGATAAGTTTTCTGACAACTATCTTTACACTCCGATTTCAAAAGACGATTTCATGGCGCTGTACCAACCCATCCTTCCGGTCTTGGATCCTCGCTATGTTTTGCTCGCCGAAGATAAGCATCAAAAACTTCAAGCCTATGCCTTTGCTATTCCTGACTATGCACAGGGTGAAAAACCTAATCAGTTGATTTTTAAAACCTATGCCTCAACTTTGCGCGGGCTGGGCCGGTATTTGGGTGAGAACATTATGGTGGCCGCCAAAGAAAATGGCTTCACGTCGATGATTCATGCGCTGATTTACGATGATAATATTTCCAAGAAAACCAGCGGCAAATACGGCACGCCAATCCGCAAATATGCGCTATATGGGAAGGCGCTATAGATGAACATCCTTGATCCCTTTATGGAGCAAGTTATCCGCGCTCCCGATCGTCCAGCAATCATTACCGATGGCGAAACGCTTAACTTTAAAGACCTGGATGAGCGTTCAAATGCTCTGGCTCATAGATTTCGTGACCAAGGTTTAAAAAAAGGTGATGTTGTTTTGGTTCTCCAAGGGGTCGGGATACCTTTATACGTGACGCTTTTAGCTTTATTCCGCATGGGGGGTGTGGCGATGTTTCCTGAACCATCAGCCGGTTTGCAAGGCGTAATCAAATGTGCCAATGCTATTTCAATCCGCGGCTTTGTAGGCAGCTGGAAGCTTCAAATTCTCAAATTCTGTGTTCCAGCGCTCCGCAAAATTCCTCTGACGTTGTCGCTAAATTCTGGTGTTAGCATAGGTAGAATTATTGAAGACCTTGCGCCTGATAATCCTGCTCTTATAACCTTCACAAGCGGGTCAACAGGCACACCAAAGGGCATTTCACGATCACATAAATTTCTGATGTGCCAACATGAGATGGTCTCTCGTGTTTTACAGCCTAAAGATGGCGACGTTGATCTCATATCTTTACCTGTTTTTGTGCTATCAAATTTAGCGAGCGGTGTGCCGAGTGTTATACCCGCTGGTGATATTCGCAAACCTGGAATGGTTGATCCCATACCTGTTTTGGAACAAATCAAAACACACAATGTAAATAGACTTCTTCTGCCCCCTGCATTTTGCCAGAGGTTAGTGGATACCGGAGAAGCGTTGCTTCAAATTGAGAAAATTTTCACCGGCGGCGGGCCTGTGTTTCCCGATCTTTTGAAGTCCCTTAACTCTTTTGCACCCCGAGCTGAAATTACGGCGGCGTATGGCTCAACTGAGGCAGAGCCGATTGCGCATATATCTCTTTCTGAAATTTCAGAGGGGGATTTTGCAGCCATGCAAAATGGCGCAGGCTTACTGACAGGCCAACCCGATCAGGATATTGGGTTAAAAATTATTGATGATGAAATCGTTGTAACGGGGGATCATGTCGTGAAGACATACATCGACAAGGCTCATAACAAAACCACCAAAATGGAGATTGATGGTAAAATTTGGCACAAAACGGGTGACGCAGGCCGCATGGACGAGGATGGTCGTCTATGGCTTTTGGGGCGTGCCGAAGCCAAACATGGCGGTTTATACCCCTTTTGCATTGAAACCGCTGCTCGAAGTTACCAAGGCGTAGAACAAGCAGCTTTTATTTATTGTTCGGGTCAGAATATTCTTACACTTCAAACTAATGCAGGATTTGTGAAAGAAAATCATAAGGCATTACAAAAACGATTTCCTGACCTAGAAATTTCAATCATAGATCGCATACCTCTAGACAAGCGTCACAATTCAAAGATCGATTACGTTGAGCTGCGCAAACTGTTGGAGGCTTCATGAACGGCTTGCAAAAAACGTTAATGCTCTTGAAACTAGCCCATTCTCCTCTTTCGGCTTACGATGATTTAATTAGCTATAAGGAAAATGTACTGCCTATTCAGGCGCTAGGCCAGTTGCTTTATGTGATCCGTAGTCCACAAATGGCGCGTCATATTCTGAAAGATATGGAAGCCTTCCCCAAGAGTGATTTTATGCAGGCGCGTCTTCGACCGCTATTAGGCAGGGGGTTGCTGACTGATGAGAGCGAGGATTGGCAGCCCCGGCGAGCATCACTGAATCCTCTCTTTCATAAAAAGCTTTTTGACCAATATGAAATTTATATTCGTAAGAAATCACAAAATTTTATCGAGCGTTTTAATACGCCAAAGGTTGTCGACTTCACTCAAGAAGCATCTGCATTAACGCTTGAGCTAATCATTGCCATTTTGTTTGGCCTTAAAACATCAGAAAACTTTGAGATTTGGAATGTTGGCCGTTTGGCAGAGGCTTTAAACCATGAACTGGGTCGCTCGGACATCAAGGCCGCCTTTGGCATGCAGTACAAGGTTCCGAAAAAAACAAAAGTCGTTATCGGAGAATGGAACGAGCAAATGAATGCGTTGATTGATCTTAGCGGCGCAGAGGAAAACAGTTTTATCTCAGACCTTAAAAATCTGGACACGCCCTTATCTGATCAAGAGATTTTAGATGAAGTTTCTACCTTTATTTTGGCAGGACATGAAACAACGGCCATGACACTGGCATGGACAATGCATCTGCTATTGAAACATCCGCATGTAATGGAACAGATGCGCGCAGAGAAAGATCCTGATTTTTACGATGCCGTCATTAAGGAAGCGATGCGGCTTTACCCACCCTCATGGACATTACTTAGGCAAGCCGCGCAAACATTTGAATTTGAGAAGCATGAATTTAAAGCAAAAGAAATGATTGTGTTCCCCATTTGGACCTATCATCGTGACCCTGAAATCTGGGAAGATGCTCAATCGTTCAAGCCGGAGAGATTTTTAGATAAGGGAACAGATACATCAGCATACCTGCCCTTTGGTTTCGGTCCTCGTTCCTGCATAGGGCGCGGATTAGCCATGTTCGAAAGTCGTTTAATACTCGAAGATTTTTTAGAGCATTTGCATTTTGAATGGACAGATACGCAAATCTATAAGCCAATGGCCAAAATCACGCTCCGCATGCATAAGCCTTTTAGATTGAAAATTTCACACGCTCAATGACATCGCTAAGATACAGGGATAATAGTTATCGTCTGACTGCAAGCACTGCCAGTAAGTCTTCCAATCCATCCGTTACAGAGAATTTAGACGACACTTTTAT
>CAYGQP010000014.1:0-14102 GCA_964352115.1 uncultured Micavibrio sp.
CAACAAACAGGAGAAACCGTTATTCGTAAACCAGGCAGTAGAAATGATGGCCCACGCATGAATGAAGAAATTCAGGCAGCAGAAATAAGGGTCGTAGATGAAAATGGTGAAATGAAAGGCGTAATGACCGTCCGCGAAGCGATGGTTCTCGCAGAAGACGCTGGTTTGGATCTCGTTGAGATCTCCCCGAATGCCTCCCCGCCCGTTTGTAAGATTCTCGATTACGGCAAGTATAAATACGAGCAGCAAAAGAAAGCTGCCGAAGCCCGTAAAAAACAAAAAACAGTTGATGTGAAAGAAATCAAAATCCGCCCGGGTATTGAGCAGCATGACTATGACGTCAAAATGCGCAACGCCGTTCGCTTCCTGGAGGGTGGTGATAAGGTCAAGGTCACAATGCGATTCCGTGGGCGTGAAATGGCGCATCAGGAAATTGGCCGCGATTTGCTCAAACGGATGCAGGATGAGCTGGCCGAGCTGGCTAAGGTTGAGCTATATCCTAAAATGGAAGGACGCCAGATGATTATGGTTCTGGCGCCCGAGGCAACAAAATAATTTAATTTAAGCTGGAAACAGCGCTGATGCCTTAGGCATTGCCCTCTAACCATTCGGTGAGTTGGCTTTTTGGCATGCCGCCGACCTTTGTGTCGACAACCTCACCACCCTTAAAGATCATCAATGTTGGAATGCCGCGCACACCGTATTTTGTTGGGGCTTCTGGGGCTTCGTCGATGTTGATTTTAACAACTTTAAACTTGTCTTTCATTTCGGCCGCAATTTCATCGACTACGGGTCCTAATACTTTACATGGGCCGCACCATTCAGCCCAAAAATCAACAAGCACCGGCTCATCGGATTTTAAAACCTCATTTTCAAAATTATCATCATTTACCGCTAGGCTGGACATCATTTTTTCCTTTCACGCCAGTATGTATCTACACAAGATCTAAACTATGGCTAAAGAGTATTAATTCAAGACCATAGAATAGTCATTTTAAGCATTTTAAACGTCTATTGGCATTAGAAATGGCCCATCCGTCCACAGCAATGCACAATGAAAGCGATGATGGGGGTAGATTTGGCGGAGTGCATTTTTATAAGCGCGTAATTGTTCAACATAAATTTTAGGCACGTCTTTGGAATCTCTGGGTGGAGGACGGTTTGTTTTATAATCAATAATCCTAATATCTTCTTTTTCGATCAATAATCGATCAATTTGCCCATTTATAGTCGTTCCATCAGCTAAAACAGCTGTTATTGGCACTTCAAAGCGTGAATTTGGTCCAAAAATGGACTTGTACTCATCATTTTCGATGATATTTAGGGTTTCATTGATAATTTCAGAGCGAATATCCTCACTTAAGTCTGCCGCGAAGTGATTAAGATACGTTTTTGCGGCGTTTTTTCTTGTCTTGGGCGGGATTTGGGGCAAAACTTCTAACAGCTTATGCGTAATGTTTCCACGCCTGAAGCGACGTTTATCTTGAGCAAACAACGGGGAGCTATAGACATCCTCATCATCTAGAATTTTAGACGGGGATAACGCATCGCGTACCGGCGTTTCTTCAGTAGCATTTTTATCAAGAAAATCAGGGTGTTCCTGCGCTATATGCCTTTGATCTGTCGAGCCATTTTTATCCTCGCGATCTGCGCGCTTGATTTGCGGTGTTGTAACCGTGATGACCCCCCCCGCATTCACTTCGGCATGGCGATGGTGCTCCATTGCAGTCTTGATAGCGTAATACCAGCTTTTTTCATCCGGTGTATTCTTTCCGGCGTGCCCAGCGATGTATAGACGGTCCTCGGCGCGGGTCATGGCCACATAGAGCAAACGCTTGTATTCCTCATCTTCCCGGTCATTTAATCCCTTGCGAAGCCGCGTATATTCTGCGTGATCAAAGTTTTTCTTTGGTGACCAAAGCGGGTGTGAGAGGCCAGTTTTTTGCCCCCATAGCACTCTGCGGTCAATATTCCCTGCTGAACCCCCAGGTGTGCGAAGAGTATCGGGTAAGATAATGACTGGTGCTTGCAGGCCTTTTGATCCATGAATGGTCATGATTTGCACCTTGTTGCTTCGTTCCTCCTGACTGCGCTTAACATCGGATTGATCTGACTTCATTTTGTGCACAAAATGTTGCAGATGTATGGGCTGATCCTGTGTGTAATCCATTGATTTTTTTAAGAATTCTTCAAGATCATCTGCAACATCATCACCCAATCTCTGACAGAAAGCACTAAGGCCGCTGCGCGCGTTATTTGGACATGAACTGAACAGTATCCAGGAAAAAAACGAAAATGAATCCATGGTTCTTGCGTTTTTGATCAGGGTCTTCAGATATGTAATCAGACCTCCATCCGCCATTTTCAACATATTAGCCCACAAATCCGCTGGGCGTTGATTACAAAGTTCAAAAAGCTCTTCTTCTGATAAGCCAATAAGGGGTGATTTTAGTAAACATGCCAAGGTGTAATCGTCTTGCGGTAACAATGCAAAATTTGCTGCAGAAATGAGGTCATGTACGGCAATTTGATTATTTAATATGATACGATCAGTTCCACTTAAGGGAATATTATTTTTGCGCAACTCACGGGCAATCTGGTCAAATAATTTTGTACGCGTACGGACCAAAATCATAATGTCACCAGGCCTTATAGCCCGGTTGCGTGAGGGAAGAAAGAGTTTCTCGTCCATCCACTTCCGAATGGTGCTTGCAATAGTTTTGGCCAACTCCGAAGACCCGCTTTCCTGCTCACGGACATGAATAGGGAGCGTCCATGGTTCACGCTCTGGCTGATCTTTTGTTGCACAAATTGGCCACAATTCAACATGCCCGGCTTGACCTATGCGAAATGAATGGTGGCTGATTTCCCCTGAACCCATTCCCGTCTTCATATGATCTGGTGCAAAACTATCATCAACTATATCCAAAACCATTTGTGTAGTGCGGAACGAAACATTGAGAGAAATCGTCTGAAACCGTTGTTCAGCCTTTGTAATTTTATCTGCAAAATAATGTTGCATGCGTTCGAACTCTTCCGGAGACGCTCTTTGAAAGCTATATATAGACTGCTTATGGTCACCAACCGTAAAGAGTGTGCGTGCATGACCTGCGTAATCATTTTCCTCGAACGCGCCTTTGCCGGCAAAAAATTCGTCACAAAGCGCTTTGATAATTTGCCATTGTTCGGGATTGGTGTCTTGTGCTTCATCAATCAGAATATGCTCAAGGGCTTGATCTAATTTGTATAAAACCCATGCCATCATGTCTTTTCTGAGTAAATCGAGGCTTTTTAGAATGAGATCATCAAAATCCAGAACAGCATGATTTTCTTTAAGGGATTGATATTCGTCATAAATGTTCAGCCCAAAAACAAATAAATCGCGCGTATACTGCACAGAGTGTAAACATTTTATGCGGTCGTGGAGCGCAAACATTCTCCCGGCTTCCCTGTCCATGATGTCATGAATGTCGGGATGCTTTTCGGCAATGGCCTTGCTCACCAGCTTTGCTTTAACCTTGTCCTCAGCTGTTAGAAATACGCGGGAATACGCAGGGAATTCCGATAATCTGTGATCTTGTTCTTTAGCAAGAAAATCGCTTAATGCTGCAGCATTCTGCTGATCGGTTTTTGTCTTGGATGCTGCAAGAATTCTGCAACATTTCTTAATATCATCCTCTGGGAAATGCTTGCCAGAAAAGGCATGGGCAATAATATCCTCCGCAGCATCCGATGTTTGAAATCCGTAATGCTGGCACAGGAATTCATATAGCCCCAAGCCTGAAAAATAGGTCTTTTGAATAAATTTAAGCTCAGATGCCTCGCTCATCAAAGCGTACATTAAATCCTGTAATTGCTGGTCATTCAAAACAGCCGAAAGATTGTGATGCGCACGCCCCAGATCTGATGTGATTTCCGCGCGGGCTTTCATGGTGATGGTTTGTATCGCCTGGCTTACGTAATCACGTTTCTGTTCTTCTTCAAGAGGCTTAAAATAGGGCGTCAATCCGGCTTCTAAAGGGAATCGGCCCAGTAAAGACTGGCAAAACGCGTGGATCGTCATGATTTGCATACCGTTGGGCGATTCCAAAACTTCAGCAAAAACCTGCCGTGCAGCGTTAACATCCTTTGGGCTGGGTTGACGATTCAGCAAGTGTTTGAGCTCATAGCGCAACGTATTTGGCGTATCCTCGTCTCCCTCATCCATAATGGCCCACCGTCCGAGTGAATCCTGTATGCGGATCATCATTTCGCTGGCCGCGGCTTTGGTGAACGTGAGGCAGAGAATTCTATGAATAGCCGTACCAGGTGACCCATCTGCACGCGGCAGCAGCAGCCGTAATACCCGGTCCGTCAACACTTTGGTCTTCCCCGTTCCTGCCGAGGCATTCACCCACACAGACTGCTCAGGGTCGCTCGCTAGGCTCTGTGCAATATTAGGGTCAATGGCGCGGACGTCAGAATCGCCTTGTGTGTTAGGATCATTGAGCAGTGGATCAGACATATTTACGCGGCCTCCTGATCTTGGTCCAGAATTGACCATTCTGAAACTCGCGACAGATGCTCGTAATCATTATAGGCTGGCGCAAAAGAGGGGTCAGGAAGGCTGTAATAAGGCGTTTCAGGATCATCAAACACCTCTACAAGCGCATGTATCCCTGCTTTTGTGCGCTGCAAAATTTCATCGATACCCTCAGATATATCAACGATTTTTGCGCTGTCATAACTGCCGGGCAACAACCAATATTGCATCGCAGCAATTTCGCGTTCATTGATATCAGGATAGCCATGCTCGGACGCAATGAGGGCCTCAATGGCCAATTGCGGCTTTTGCCCTTCAATCACAGACTTCCTTGTGAATTGCGCACTGGATTTATAATCAATAATGCAAAGCCCTCGTTCCTTCACGAGGTCAATCCTGTCAGCCTTGGCGGATAGCTCGAATGCATGTCCATTAGTGTGCATCTTCATTGTCCCGCGAATTTCGGTTTTGATTGGCACGGCACATTTCCGCCAATCTTTATCCATATCTAAAAACTGCTGAACCATCATATCCATCCGTGGCAACCAGCTTTCCCATTCCGATGGATTGTCATATAAATCATTGAGGATATCGCGTAACAATTCATGCAGCTCTGCTTCGGCATTTGCCGGAAGCTGCGCGCCATATTTTTGCACAAATTGATGAAAAACATCATGGATCAGGGTTCCGCGCGCGGCTGCATCGAGGGGTTTTTCCATGTCATCCAGTGGTTTAAGCTTTAGGATATGGGAGGCGTAAATGCTGTATGGATCACGTATCCATGTTTCGATCCGCGTGGCTGATAGAGAACGTGGCCTGTATTTTTGTGCGGGCTTCGGCGCGGGGCGCTCTGTGGGTTGATAGGATTCTGCCTGATCAATATGCCTCGCCCAGCTCAAATACGGCGGTGGAGAAATCGTGCTTTGATCAATATCAGCGGCCTCCATAACCTTATCCAACCGTTGCAACCAGCGTGACGGCAGTGTCGGATCCTTACCGTCAGTCTGCGCACGCGTGATGATAACATTTTGTGCACAAAAACCCTGCACAAAATCATGTGCTGATAAGCCGATATTGCGCTCGGCATGGGGCAAGCCGAATTTAGACTGCATGTTCCGCGACATCCAGGGGTCATGAGGGGCTTCGCGTGGCCATTTTCCCTCATTCAGACTCGCCATGATAATAGTATCAGCCTCAATGAGGCGTGCCTCAAGTTGTCCTAGAATATGCGCGCGGGGATGGGTACCAAATTTGGGCCGCACCAATTGCGCCTGAACAAAGTGAGTAAAAACATTGACATAAGATGCGAAATCAAGCTGCGGCATCTCATGTGTTTCCTCTAGAAGCTCAGATAAAATTTCTGAGGCGGCCGCGCCTTCATCACCGCGCCATAATGGGGTTGGTTCATCTTCTTCTCCTGATGTGCTTGCTAGGCGCTCTGCAACGCCGATATGCGCCTGTAAAAAGGTTTTAAAATGATGTTTATCACGCAGCAGGCTGGTAAGAGGCTGGAAGTGCTCATCCAGTTTGCTCAGGAAATCGATTGATGTCTGAAAATCGCCATCTGAGGCCATCAGACGTTTCTTAAGGTCCGACAGGCCATTTTCTGGTTTCATCCCCCTCAGCGCGTGAATTTCGAGCGCGTAAAGCGAATCGTTATGTGGTTGTGCTTTGAAATAAGCCTGCTTGAGCAGGGCAGACAGCACCACCGGAGAAAAGTTTTTCATGCAAACATGCAGCAATAAAGCAAAATACTGCCCAAGCGCGCTCTGCCCTAGACTGTATCCCGCAGAATCGTCTATGTTGATGTTCCAGCGTCTACAGAGCGTTTGCACGCGTTTTGCCAATTCTCTATCCGGGGTAATGAGCGCTATGGATTTGTCGGGTGTTTCGATCGCTTCACGAATCATAATGGCAATTGTATGCGCCTCTTCATGAGGGCTTTTGCACGTAATAACAGGCGTATTCTCAATGACATTTAAGATCCGTGCTTTCGCCTCACTTTGCGAGAGCGCACCCCATTGCTTTGTGGTTGCGGGGGGGCGCATGATCTCTCCAGCGACAAAACGCTTGTCTGCACAGCTATCGTGAGGGCAAGGCCAGGGCTGAACATCGTGCCGTGCCACATTCATTTGCTGCAGCAATTTTCGCAAGCTATGCTGTGGATGCGTTTCGGTCAATGATTCCCAGCTATCGTCATCCATCTCTTGATCCAGACCCGGCAAAACTATAGACCCCTGATCTTTGTGCGCAATGAAACTGAGGAAAGTCGCTGTGGATGGAATTGACCCTGTTGAACCCGCAGCAATAATGCGCTCCTTCGGCGGAAAATCTGTCCAATGCTGCGTGAGAGCTTTGATCAGGCGGTTTCTGCGATCTGCGGCATCTATCACATTGTTTTCTTGTAATATTTTTGGCCAGTGCTCACTGATTATCTTGAGGAAATCAAGCGTAATTTGCCAGTGTTGTGCAAAATCTTCAGGCACCAGATCATAAAGATGACTAAGAGATAGATCTTCTGTGTAAATATGATCGATGAATTGGCCTAGAGCCTTGGCGAGCACCAAAGCATGATCGAAATTCTGATTATACTGGTCCATGGCATGAATCATGCGGCCAAGCAGTATCTGGCGCTTTAGCGGGGAAATCGCAGGAGGAATAGCAAGAATATCGGCCTGATTTTGTTCGGCGAATTGCGACAGGGATAACGCTTCCTCATCAACGTTACCAATGGCATGCATGTGCGGTAAAATGAGCGCTTTGTTCTCTGATAGCTCAAGAAAAGCCGTGGCCAGTGTTCGGCAACCGCGCCGTGTAGGCAGAAAGATTTTGACGTTACCAAGAGCGTCCATATTCCCATGGTATTCATCAATGAGCGCATGCGCGAGTGACCTGGCGAAGGGAACACCAGAGGGAATATTAAATATCGACGGAAAAGTCTTACTCACCGGGCCTCTTTTCTTGCTTACGAAACGATCTGTTTATATTGCTTAAATCGATCGGTGTGCTGATATGGTGCCACTGCCCCTCATGTGCAATGCCATATAAACGCCCATCCTTCTCTGCTTTGTCCATAAGCGCAAGATAAGAAAACGCCCCGGATTCGGTATGTTCAAATATCCGAGGATGATGAATCCGGGCGCTTGTAAACATGAACGCGCCGGAATGATCAGGTGTGCGTTTTAAAATTCCATCACTGTTCATGTCATAATCGCCTACACCTTTTGTGATGCTCATGCTGTCAATATGTTGCAGCAATAGTAGGATATCCATGCGCTCAGAATCCCAGAAATCAGACAATTGCAACAAGGATTGCGCATGGGGCGGGTTTTCCCAAAACCCGTCTCCACTGAGCACATAAAATGGCTCATCATTAAAATAGGAAAGGCCATTTTTCAATCCGCCACCGGTATCCAAAAGCTCTGGTTCGTATATTGTGTGTATATCGAGCCCCGAATATGCCGCAACGTGATCGACGATTTGCTCGGCCAGATAATGGGTATTGATTACAACTTTTCTGACGCCCGCATCCTTGAGCAAATCAAGCCCATGAGACAGCAATGTCTTTCCATTAACTTCCATCAGCGGTTTGGGCTTGCTGTCTGTTAGAGGGCGCATTCTTGTGCCGTATCCGGCGGCGAGTATAAAGGCTTGGTCAATTGTGCTCATGTCTTTACGTGTTCAATCTCTATATGCCTGGTTGATGGCTTATCTTTCACGTTTGAAATGCGAATGTCCAGATATTCTGCAGGGGTTAAATGCCCAAGTCTTTGGGGCCATTCGACGATCACAATTTGGCCCTGCAAGGCCTCTTCCCAACCAAGTTCGTAGATGTCCTCGGGATTCTCCATGCGGTAAAGATCAAAATGCCAGATTTCGCCCTGTGCGCTTTCATAGGTTTGCACGAGACTAAAGGTAGGGCTTGGGACGTCCAGATCCGGGTTTTTTGCAAAATTTCTGATGAAACTTCGTGCAAAAACAGTTTTCCCTGCCCCCAAATCACCATTCAAGAATATAATATTATTATCAATGCCTTGAAGAGAAAATTGTGCAGAAAATGCTGCGGTTTCTTCTTCGCTATTCGTGTATATTTGTTGTTTGATCATTTTATTCGCACCTGCACCACGTTATCCCATAGCCACACCCCCCATATTGTTGGTATAATGGTGATATGAAGTTGATTTTTTGTCTATTTACATTTTGTCTAGTTTTTACCCTGTCTGCCCTGATTTCATCGGCAGAAGCGCAGGACATTGTTGACGAAGCCATTTGCTTCCAGGTCATAAATGAAGCCCCCTACAAGGTCTACGGTAATTTCGGGACAGATTATTACACCACAGCCGAAGGCACAAGAGCTCGTCACAGATCGAATTTTCGGCTGGATGAGCCCGGCAGCAAAGACCTGGAGAAGGGCTATCCTCTTGATCGCGCAGAGTTTTGTTCCTATGGCCCATTCTATCCGGGCCGGAAACTATATTTCACACTGCGCACATTGGTTCCGATTTTTTCCTGTAAAACACGAATTGAGGATGGTCCAATTGTGATCAAGGGCTATCGCAAACCTGGCGGCGGTACGGAAACCTGGGCCGAGTGTTACCAGTAAATTTTATATAAGAAATTGATTTTAATGAAAAATTTTAAGCTTTTTGACCAATGGGCAGCTTAAGATTTATTTTTTGCGCTGAGAAGGGAAGAATCAGCGTGACCGTTGTCCCTTTTCCAGCTTCACTTTCTAGCTTCACCCGCCCGTCATGCAGGGAAATAATGTTTTGCACCAGAGAAAGCCCAAGTCCAGCCCCGCTGCGCGCAAGTCCCTGGTTTTGATCCCCGCTTTGTGCCCGCTCAAAGGGCTCAAAAATACGCGTTCGATCTTCCTCGGATATACCAATGCCCGTATCAATTACCTTGATGTGCAGCTCGTTTTTCTTGCGTGAGGCCAGTAGGGTAATTTTGCCACCCGATGGCGTAAAGGCAATGGAATTGCGCACCAGATTAATAATTGCCTGTTGAAGACGGCGGCCATCAGCCATGATCGTTCCGATATTTTTGGGGCATTTCAGGGCAATTTCAATCTGTTCTTTTCGTCCCCAATCACTGACCAGGTCATATACCGAGATCATCATATCGTGAATCGACACATCCTCGCGGTTAAGCTGCATGTAACCGGCCTCAAGGGTCGATAAATCAAGAATATCATTAATAAGCCCCAAAAGCCTCTGGCTGGCCTCGCTCATATCGCTGGTATAATCTTTCTGACGATCATTTAGCGGACCAAAATATTCTTTTTCCAATATTTCAGTAAAGCCCATAATGGCATTTAAAGGCGTACGGAGCTGATAGGACACATTGGCCAGGAAGTCGAGCTTGAGCTTTTCTGCGGTCTCTAGCGCGGCATTCTTCTCCCGCAGGGCATTTTCAACACGTACACTGTCTGTCACGTCTGTATAGGTCACCAAAACGCCGCCATCAGGCAATGGCACGGTGATATAATCCACCAGCGTGTTGTCAATTCGCCTTAAACGGCCCTCATGCATCAGGCGATCAAGCCCCTTGGAAATAAGTTCTTCCCTTTTTTCCGGCCATTCCTGTTCGGTGAAGAAGTTTTTGGTGCGATCAACGATCTGGGTGATATGCGGCTCACCCTCCAGATCTTCCGGGTTGAGCTTCCAAAGGCGGCTAAATGCTGGATTCCAGAGCCTAAGACGGCCATCACCACCATAAGCCGCAACAGCCTCGGCAAGGTTATCCAGGGTTTCTTTTTGAACGGCAATTAGCGTGTTGTATGAAGATTCGAGCTCTAAACGGCTGGTCACATCTTCAAATGTCATCATTAAACCGCCCATAGAGTGAGGAATGACCAACATCCGCAGAGCCGTTCCGTCCGGCAAATACAGCATGTCTTCATGCGGATCAATCAGACTCGTGAACATCCGGCGCCAGCTTTCCTTAAATCCTCTAAAATCAGCCTGTTCAGGAAGCCGGCGTGTCTCACGGAGTTTTTCCATGATCTCACCAAGTTTCGGACGGCTATTCAGCCATTGATCCTCAAGACCCCAGAGCTGAGCAAAGGCGGAATTGTAAAACTCCAGATGTTCATCTGAATTGTAGATACCGATGGCACTGCGCAATTGCTCAAGAAGCTCCTGATTCGAAGACTTATTGCGCTCCAGTTCCTTTTCCAGCTCCTCTTCGCGCGTAATGTTATACGCAATGCCCAGCGTCATATTAAGCGGCTGAAGAGGGATTTCAGAAATCTTCATCAAATGACGCTCGCCCTTAAAAATTGCATGCGCCTTTGTATCCATCGCCATACCCTTTGCCATGGCCATTTCGGCGAGCGGCCTTCCCGGCGGTAAATCAGGCGGCGTTGTGGTTGTTTTCTTTTTCGATGGGCTGATCGAGGCAAGCTCTTTCTGGCTGGTTATGACGTCTTTTGCGGGCATGTTTGCATATCTTGTATACGTAGTATTACACCAGACGATATTCAAATCTTCGTTGCGGAGCCATAAAGGTCTGGGAATGGAATCCAGAGCAAGTTGAAGCTGCTGCAATTCGCTTTCCTTTGTTTGTTGCTTGTCTTCGTATTGTCTTTCGGCTTGAATCTGGCCCGTAATATCTTCCAACCATATAACTTCATAATGTTCATCACCCGACAGATCTCGCCCCTGCGCGCCGGAAAATTTAAAGCTTTTAGTCTCCGCCAGATTACGAACAGTAATGGTGAAGGGAATTTTATGCTCACGTAAACGATCAATCATGCCCTCAAGCGCCGCAGAGTCCGAAGGGGAGAGAGCGTTTTGGATTTCGGCGATACTGCGAATGCTCTCAAGTCCCAAAAGTGCGCAAAACCCGTCAGAATAGGCGACAGACCCGTCTTTATTGAGGCCACAATACTCACCGGGAAACGCATCCAAAAACGCTTCCAGTCGGGATTTTTGATGCTCCAGTTGCTCAGTATGACCAAACGCACCAGTAATGCGGGCCAAAAAGGAGGGTTGTTTGTTTTTTGTTATGGCGTTCCTCATGAGAAAACCAGTGTAAAAAACAAAGGCCTCAAGAACAACTGCGAACTTGAGGCCTTTGAGAATTATAAGAATTATAAATTAATAGCGGTATTCGTCCTTCTTGAACGGGCCTTTTGTGCCCACGCCGATATATTCGGCTTGCTCTTTTGAAAGCTCAGATAGCACAGCCCCAACTTTTTCAAGGTGAAGCGCGGCCACTTTTTCATCCAAATGCTTCGGCAACACATAAACCTTGTTGTCGTATGCAGATGAATTGCTCCATAGCTCGATCTGCGCCAGTGTCTGGTTTGTGAACGACGCGCTCATCACGAAAGATGGGTGGCCCGTTGCACAACCGAGGTTCACCAGACGACCCTCGGCCAAGAGCAAGATACGCTTGCCATCAGGAAATTCGATCTGGTCAACTTGTGGCTTGATGTTTGTCCATTTCATGTTGCGTGTTGGCTCAACCTGGATCTCATTATCGAAGTGACCAATGTTACAAACAATGGCGAGGTCCTTCATCGCGCGCATGTGGTCAACGGTAATCACGTCCTTGTTTCCTGTCGCGGTCACGAAGATATCGGCGCGCGGCGCGGCATCTTCCATCGTCACAACCTCGAAACCTTCCATGGCGGCCTGAAGTGCGCAAATCGGGTCAACTTCTGACACCATCACGCGGCAACCGGCCTGACGAAGTGATTCGGCTGTGCCCTTACCAACGTCACCGAAACCGGCAACCATGGCGACCTTGCCGGACATCATCACGTCCGTTGCACGGCGGATGGCATCAACGGCACTTTCGCGGCAGCCATATTTGTTGTCGAACTTAGATTTGGTAACAGAATCATTGACGTTGATCACGGGACACAAAAGCTTGCCCTTCTGGGCCAATTCGTCCAGACGATGAACGCCTGTTGTTGTTTCCTCCGAAATGCCCTTGATGTCCTCAAACAGCTCAGGATATTTCTCATGCATCAAAAGCGATAGGTCTGCACCATCATCCAAAATCATGTTTGGCACCCAACCATTCGGGCCTTTGATGGTTTGCTCTATGCACCACTCATATTCTTCCTCTGTCTCACCCTTCCAGGCAAACACAGGCACGCCGGACGCCGCAATCGCCGCCGCGGCCTGGTCTTGTGTTGAGAAGATGTTACAAGAGCTCCAACGGACTTCGGCCCCAAGAGAAGTTAATGTTTCGATCAATACCGCGGTCTGAATCGTCATGTGAAGGCAACCGGCAATACGCGCACCTTTTAACGGCTGCTGAGCACCGTATTCCTCGCGCAGGGCCATAAGACCGGGCATTTCGTGTTCGGCCAGTGTGATTTCCTTACGGCCCCATTCGGCCAGGTTAATATCGGCGACTTTATAGTCGGTGCTTGTATCGTTGTTTTCAGCAGCTTGTGGCTGGGCATTCATGAGCATTTCTCCTTTGATTCGCGCATAATTTGCGCTTAATATAGCGACATGACGACGAATTTCAATCAAAGCTTCAATGAAACAGGCGAAAAGCCAACTTTTATGTACAAACGTAATCCGCTCATCGCGCATGCGTTTCAGATTTTTGGCCTGCGTGTCGGGCGTGACGATTACGATATGATCGGTGAATATACCTTGATTGATATGGACGAAGACATTGAAATTACTGAAAAAAAAGTCATGAATCTGATTGCTTATATCAATGGCAAAGATAAATTTATCGACTTCAAAAACGTCACTAAACAACGTGTTTTATACAATGTTGTGCCCACGGAAAAGGATGACGTTAACCAAAAAGTAATCTTTCGCACCTATGATGGGGACGGTATTTCAAAAGAAAATGCCATACTTGTAATAGAAAAAGGTGTGTTTAGAGATGAATCAGTTCCAAGATCATAATCCTGATGAGTTTTCATTCGGCGGTGTATGCGCCGCAAATAGCGTTGATATTCACCCACAAATGGCACCTCAGCCAGGCTATGAGCCCGGTTTAGGCTATGAGCCCGGTTTAGGCTAAGCTTCCAAATCACGATGCTCAAGAGCGGCATCAAAGCCCTCACTTTTGAGCCATTCTGTAATTTTTCGCGATGTGTAAACGGATCTGTGCCGCCCGCCGGTGCATCCAATCGCAATGGTGAGATAATATTTTCCCTCTTTTTGATAGCGCGGCATTAAACGTTTCAATAACGTACGGAATTCTTCCAAGAACCCCTCGTAATCCTCATCCTGCTCAATAAAATCTCCAACTTTTTGATCCAGACCAGTGAGGGGGCGCAGGCTTTTCTCCCAATGCGGGTTTTTTAGGAACCGTACATCCATAACAATATCGGCTTCGCGCGGTAATCCATGACGAAACCCGAATGACATGACGGTCGTAATAAGCTTACCTTCGCTGTGTGGGCTAAAATGCCCCTCCAGAATATGCCGAAGATCATGAACAGACAGCTTTGTGGTATCGATGCTCAGCGCGGCTTCATTTTGTAAATCGCTGAGTAAATCCTGTTCCTTTTGAATACCCGTTTTCACCGCTTTATCCCGAGCCAGAGGATGTCTGCGCCGCGTTTCCTTAAACCGCCTTTGTAGTACATTCG
>CAYGQP010000015.1:0-993 GCA_964352115.1 uncultured Micavibrio sp.
TCAGGGGGACGCACCGTTTACACCCGTGAAGGTCGTTGTCGACATCATCAGAGCCTTTCAGGACAATCCTGAAACCAAAGTTCTCACGCCTATCTATCAACTCAGCTGGGATGAGCTTGACGCCCTCAGGAAATCCAAGGAGACAACGCCCTTTTCGGGCACAACAGTCATTACAAACGATCAGGGTCAGGCCCAATGGTTTTCAAAAACCATCATTCCTGCCATCCGCAAGGAGGACCGAAGCCAGGCGCTATCGCCCGTCTACCAGCATATTGGACTTTATGGCTTCCGCACTGATGCACTCGAGCAATTCTGCGCCCTTCCCCAAGGCCGTTATGAACAGCTAGAGGGTCTGGAGCAGCTCCGCCTGCTCGAAAACAATATCAAGATCCAGACAATCAGGGCCGACGCCGACGCGCTTCAGGCTGGAATTGACACCCCCGAAGATCTGAGACGCGCCGAAGCTTTTTTGTCTCAGCAGAATAAAAGCACAGGAACCTAAGCCACCATGACGACCCTGATTATCGCCCGCCATGGAAATACATTTAACGATGGCGAAACACCCACAAGAGTCGGTGCGCGAACCGACCTTCCGCTCGTTGAATCCGGCAAAAAACAAGCACAGAAAATCGGCACTTATATCAAGAAAAACAACCTTGTACCAGATTCTGTTTATGTATCGAATTTACAAAGAACACAGGAAACAGCGCGTATCGCTATTGAGGAAATGGGGGTGCGTAACCATCCTTACGCACTGGACATTTTCAACGAAATTGATTACGGGCCGGATGAAAACAAAACCGAAGAAGAGGTCGTTAAGCGCATCGGGCAGGACGCCATAAATGACTGGAATGATCGCGGCACGCCCCCGCCCGGCTGGATCGTAGATCCGGACCAAATCATCCGAAACTGGCAGGGATTCGCTGATCAAATCACGGCTAGAGACGACTTCGCCGATCACGAGGATACGGTCCTCGTTGTCACCTCTAACGG
>CAYGQP010000015.1:1003-8888 GCA_964352115.1 uncultured Micavibrio sp.
CGGCATCGCCCGCTTCGCGCCACATATCACAGGGGATTTCGAAACCTTTAAGCAAAAACACCCGCTCAAACTTTCTACAGGCGCACTCGGCATTCTCAAATACGAAGATGATCAATGGAACGTAGTTGATTGGAACATCAAACCGTAAGCCACTGTAAAAAATAACAAAAAAACTTAGATTTGTAACAATACTCTCAAAAATAGTATCCTTAGTTATACAAAATATAATAAATATAGAGGTGTGATTGTGACAGTGACTGAGGAATATAAAAACGCGACTGGAAACCCGATAACATTTAAGGCCTCCGCCTCCCCCGGATATAATCCCAACGAAAATGAAACAGAATTAGAAGCTTCTCAGGAATCTCGCAATCGCTTATCACGAATGCTTGAAGAACAAGAACTAGGTGAAGATGTCCGTGCAAAAGCGCTTCATGAGCAAGATTACGACTCTGTTGTTGCACTTGCTGATCAAGCCCTGGTCGAAAACCCAGAAGATACAGTTGCGATGCTCGACCGTGCTCTCGCTTTAGCGCTTAAAGGGGACATTGATGGATCGATGAACCAAAACTTAGCCGTTCTTAAGCTTGATCCCAAAAATTCAATCGCCCTCAATAATTTAGCCTGCGATTACTCTGATCAGGGTAACCTTGAAATGGCTCATAACGTATTTCTGCAGGCGCACGAGGCCCACTTCGAGCAGCATGGCGAATTTGACCCACTGATCTGCGAAAACATCGCAGGTGTATTGGAAGATCAAGGCAAGACCGCAGAAGCCGAAATATGGCGTCAACGTATGGACGAAACAGCTTTTGATCCCGCCCGCTTCTCATGGAAAGGTGCCGCAGCCGAAGCTTTAATGCATGTTGCCATTATTAAAGCCTTTGGAGGAAACCACGATAGCGGTCCCGCAACTGAAGGAATAGCTGAGAACTTAGGAAGCGAAGGTGTAAGCGCAGGATTAGCCAAACCTCTCACGCTGGATATGTAACCCCCAAACAATCACTCTCTAAATCGAATTCAGATTGCCTTAAGACAACCAGAGTGCAAATATATGTGCTATGGCCGCTTATATTTTCAAACGATTGCTCCTGATGATCCCGACCTTGTTCGGAATTATGCTCATTAGTTTTGTGATTATTCAATTTGTTCCGGGCGGACCGGTTGAGCGCGCAATCGCGGAGCTTCGCGGCAATGATGTATCTGCCACGGCCCGGTTTGGCGGCGGCACCAGCGGTGATACGGCCGTAGGCGCGGCCGCAACCTCCTCAGTCGGTCAAAACTCCAACTATCGCGGCGCACAAGGATTAGACCCTGAATTTATAGCTGAGCTGGAAAAGCTCTACGGATTCGATAAACCCGCACCCGAACGCTTCGCGATTATGGTCAAAAACTACGCGCAATTTAACCTTGGTGACAGCTATTACCGTGACATAAACGTGCTCTCGCTCGTGATCGAGAAAATGCCAGTCTCCATCTCACTGGGCCTCTGGTCCACGCTGATTATATACCTGATCTCTATTCCGCTTGGCATTAAAAAGGCTGTGCGCGATGGCACCGCATTTGATTTATGGACCAGCGCCGCAGTCTTTATTGGTTATGCCATCCCCTCCTTCATGTTTGCGATCTTGTTGATTGTTCTTTTTGCTGGCGGGCGATATTGGGATGTTTTCCCACTTCGCGGCCTTGGCTCGGACAATTGGGAGGACATGAGCTTTGCCGGCCAAGCGCTCGATTACGCATGGCACATGGTTCTGCCCGTCAGCGCCATGGTCATCAGCGGCTTTGCCTCCTTGACTCTGCTGACCAAAAACTCTTTCCTGGATGAGGTCAATAAACAATACGTTCTCACCGCCCGATCAAAGGGCTTATCGGAAAAACAGGTGCTATACGGGCATATATTCCGCAACGCCATGCTGATTGTCATAGCCGGATTTCCCGCCGCCTTTATCAGCATATTCTTCACAGGCTCACTACTGATCGAAGTTATCTTCAGCCTCGACGGCTTGGGACTTCTGGGCTATGAGAGCGTGATCAACCGTGATTATCCGGTCGTTCTCGGCACGCTTTATATCTTCGCCCTGATCGGCCTTATCATGACCCTTGTGCGCGATGTTGTTTATGTCCTCGTTGATCCGCGCATCGATTTCGAAGCAAGGGCTGTGTAATGGCACTGTTAACTTTAAACCTCTCCCCAATCACCCGGCGCCGTCTCTCACAATTTAAAGCCAACAAGCGCGGGTTTTATAGCCTGTGGCTCTTTTTAGCGCTATTCATCATCGCCATTTCATCCAGCTTTATCGCCAATGACAAACCACTGCTCGTCAAATATGACGGTGCCTTCTATGTTCCCGTGATGGTCGAATACCCGGAAACCGCTTTTGGCGGTGATTTTGAGACCGAGGCCGATTATCGCGACCCCCACGTTCAGAAACTGATCAATGAATCAGGGGGCTGGATGATCTGGCCGATCATTCCCTATTCCTATGATACGATCAACTATGACCTGCCTGTCCC
The DNA here is from genome assembly GCA_964352115.1 of uncultured Micavibrio sp. GTDB lineage: Bacteria > Pseudomonadota > Alphaproteobacteria > Micavibrionales > Micavibrionaceae > CAYGQP01. The sequence continues at coordinate 3,521 of CAYGQP010000015.1, forward strand.
CGCCCCATCACCGCCGGACGGCGAGAACTGGATCGGCACGGACGATCAGGGGCGCGATGTTATGGCGCGCGTCATATATGGCTTTCGAATCTCCGTACTTTTCGGCCTCATCCTGACCATCATCAGCTCCATTATCGGTGTAACCGCTGGGGCCGTGCAGGGCTATTACGGTGGCCGGCTTGATCTGGTCATGCAACGCGTGATTGAGGTGTGGTCGTCCATGCCCAGCCTCTATATCCTGATTATCTTCGCCAATTTATTCGTTCCCGGATTTTGGACATTGTTACTTATCCTGCTTCTGTTTTCCTGGGTGCAGCTTGTGGATGTGGTTCGTGCGGAATTTCTGCGTACGCGGAATTTCGATTATGTCCGCGCCGCATCGGCTCTCGGTGTTTCAAACCCCGTAATTATCTGGCGACATGTTCTGCCTAATGCCATGGTAGCCACACTTACATTTATGCCCTTTATCCTCACCGGATCGATTATCGCCTTGACATCGCTTGACTTTCTTGGCTTAGGCTTACCGCCCGGCAGCCCGTCTCTGGGTGAATTACTAGCGCAGGGGAAAAACAACCTTCAGGCCCCATGGCTTGGAATTGCGGCCTTCCTCTCACTCGCTATCATGTTGACATTGCTGACATTTATAGGTGAGGCTGTCCGCGATGCCTTTGATCCCCGCAAAACGAACTTATAGCTGTATAGCAGCTCATAAAAGAACATCCGTCTTTTCTGCATAAAAATTTTGCATTATGTCAAATATTTATGTATAAATATGCCATGGGAAATGCAGCGCTATCAACATTTATCATCGATCTGAAGCTCACGCCTGAGGGGCGTGTGCAGGTTTTGGAGTTTGGCAAAGCATGGGCCGCATCTGGCCTTGACTTCATCCCATCCAGAGAGCTCTTAAAAGAAGATATCACGCCAGATTACAAGCGATATTTCAATCTGCCAATCGTACAACTGGGCTTTGATACTGACCATTACTTTCCGCATAGTGGTGATGTTTGCGCCAATGATATGGAATACAAAGGAGAGCCCGACCACATAAAAGATCGCATTGCTGAGGTTATCCAAAAATCAAGTAAAGGACATACAAACCCTGAAAAAATTGAAGATCACAACATGCTCGTGATCACCAACATACCTTTCAGTCACAAATTCCACGCAGAAATTATGGAGGAATTCGGCCCGGCCATTATGCTAGGTGCCAATGGCCCCATGCTTGCGTGCATGCAAGATAAAGCTGTGCTATATCACCTCCTGGGGCAATACGCACCTGATATTTTCCCAAAACAAATGCTGATCCCTGTGGCGAATGGTGAAATATCAGCAGACTCATATAAAACAATAATGGCTGAACTTTCAAATGGTGTCGTGCTTAAAGCACCGATAGGTAGAAACGGAAAAGCCGTAAGAATAGCTGGGCCAGGGGAAATCACGCAAACACCAGATATTATTGCCTCGCTTCCTGGCATCGAAAAAGATTTCCTGGTTGTCGCACAAAACTTAGTACGCGGGCGCCTGATCGACGGCCCTCCAAAAAAAATAGCCGGTGCTTATGACCCAACGATACGAGTCATTGTAAGTGTTGCGCATGAAAATGGCAAAACTCGCCTTATTTGCCATGACCCAGCCTTTAACAAATTCCCGAGAAAGCCAGTCGGCGAAGATATTACCGAGGAAGGGCTGATTTCAAAACATGGCAGCACACCAGTCACTGATGATGAAAAGGCTATCATTTTTGAACAACTTCAAACCCACCTCCCCCCTGCTCTACATCGCCTGTTTACCGGACAACCTGGGTCAGTGATCCATGATTTACTGCATAGCGATGATGAAACAGATCAACTCATGGGCATCAGATTAATGGCCAACCCATCATATTCCGAACAAGGCGCAATATCAGTTCAGAGCGAAAAAGACCGTCTGCGGGAAATTTTCACATATTCGAATGACGCGCGCAGGATCATAACAGGCCAGCGCGCCGGATGGGTAAGGCAAAACCCGCAATACGCTGAATTACATGCGGCTATCTGTTAAAAAACCAAAATTCAGGACTATACTCAGAACTCATCCTATGTTCATTATATGTCTATGAAAATTCGCAAACCTATTCAAGCAACGCATACGGAGCTCATCCGCTACCGCCATGATTTACATCAAAACCCCGGAACAGCTTATGAGGAACACTTTGCCGCCGATCTGGTGCGCTCAAAACTAAAAGAATGGAATATCAAATTTGAGGACGGCATTGCCGAAACCGGCATCGTCGCAACCATCGAGGGGCACAAAAACACATCTGGCAAATCATTAGGTTTACGCGCCGATATGGACGCCCTTGATATCATTGAACAATTCAACAAACCTTGGACCTCAAGAATAGCGGGTAAAATGCATGCCTGCGGCCATGATGGCCATACATCCATGCTTCTGGGTGCCGCAAAACACCTCAAGGAAAATCCGAACTTCGATGGCACAGTCCACCTGATTTTCCAACCCGCAGAGGAAGGCGCTGGCGGCGCGAAAAAGATGCTCGCGGAGGGGTTATTCAAACACTTCCCCTGTGATGAAATCTACGCGTTTCATAACTGGCCTTGGCTGCCTTTGGGGCAAGTCGCCTTAAAACCCGGAACCATGATGGCCGGATCTTCAAAGTTCTACCTCACTGTCAATGGCCTTGGCGGACACGCGGCGCAGCCGGAAAAAACCATTGACCCGATCGTCATCAGCAGCCAAATCGTCACCGCCGTTCAAACCATCGTTAGCCGCTACACCGATCCCTCCAAAAGAGCCGTAATGAGCATCACAAACTTCAATGCAGGCACGGGCGCACACAACATCATCCCGGCCATCGCCGAACTTGTGGGGTCTGTGCGCACATTTGACATGGAAACACGCGGCGTCATCCACGACCATCTTCGTGATATCGCCTTTAATCTTGGCAAGGCCATGGGCGCGGAAATAGAACTGGATTTTGAGACAATCTGCGAGCCGACAATCAACAATGAAAAAACAACAAAAGCCGCTACGAAAATTGCACAAGACATTGTTGGCAAGAAAAACGTTGATACGCTCATGCGCCCCTTCATGATCAGCGAAGATTTTAGCTATATGCTGCTTGAGCGCCCCGGATCGTATATTTTTCTTGGCCAGGGCGTTCCAAATGCCGCTGATCATCCATCAAATTACGGGCTCCATACGCCGCAATACGATTTCAATGACCATCTTTTGCCTCTAGGCGTTGAATTTTGGACAAAACTGGTTGAAACAAGACTGCCTTTGACCTAGAAAAACCTTATGAATATTCGCAAAAGCATTAAAGCTCTCGAAGAGGAATTCACATCCTACCGCCGCGCGATGCATGAAAACCCCGGAACGGCTTATGAAGAAGACTTCGCCAGTGATTTAGTGCGAGAAAAGCTAGATGAATGGGGCATTTCCTATCATCATGGCCTCGCCAAAACCGGCGTCGTTGCAACGATTGAAGGCAAGGGCAACGCATCGGGCAAATCTATTGGTCTGCGCGCCGATATGGACGCGCTTAATCTCATTGAAAAAAATGACCTGCCCCATGCCTCAAAAATTCCCGGAAAAATGCACGGATGCGGCCATGACGGACATACAGCAATGCTGCTAGGCGCGGCAAAACACCTCAAGGAAAACCCAAACTTCGATGGTACTGTACATTTGATCTTTCAACCCGCTGAAGAGGGCGCAAAGGGCGCCGAAACCATGGTCAAGGAAGGCTTGTTTGACAAATTTCCCTGCGAATCCGTCTATGGCATGCATAACTGGCCGTTTGCGCCGCGCGGAACCATAAGTATGCGCCCAGGCCTCGTCATGGCTGCTGCGGATTTCTTCTATATCGACATCATCGGCAAGGGCGGCCACGCAGCATCGCCCCATCGCTGCGTTGATCCGATCATTACCGGCACGCAAATTATATCCGCGCTGCAAACACTCGTTAGCCGTTACTCCAACCCGCTGGAACCTGTCGTGCTCTCAATTACAAATTTCATGAGCGGAACCGGCGCCAACAATGTCATCCCCGAGGACGCAATACTATCAGGAACACTGCGCACCTTCAGCCAGGAGCTTAGACTTGAGCTCAAGGACCGCATGGAACATGTCGCAAAAGACGTTGCAAGCTCAATGGGCGCTGAAATCAAATATAAATACGACTTCATCATCGACATGACCATAAACGACCCAGCCGCCACCGCGTTCTGCGCAGATGTTGCCTCTCAGGTTGTTGGGAAACAAAACGTCGACACAAACCAGCCGCAATCGATGGGTGGAGAGGACTTCGGTGCCATGTTGCTTGAGCGACCCGGATGCTATGTCTGCCTGGGACAAGCGGAAATTGATACACCAGATAGTCCGCACAACTATGGCCTGCATAGCTCATACTATGACTTTAACGACCAGATCATCCCGATTGGCATTGAATATTGGGTACAGCTCGTAGAAACCAAAATGCCGCTAAGCGCGAAATAAAAATTTGACAAATCACATCAAAATCGGCTTTATAACTTTTATGAATATGAATGCACAAAACCAGCGACGCCGCCGTACTCGACTTCAGCCCTGAAGAAGCCGATTGTTTTTGCATTTCTTAATTTCCCTTTAAAATCAATCTGTTTTCCGATGGGCTTTTCACAAAAAGGCGAGCCTGAAGCCTTGCGTCTACGCTGAATTCTGGGCATGTTTGTTTAATAATATAAAGAAGATAACAATGACCAAAAAAATTCAAATTGATAAAATTTCCTCCGTCACGAAGAACCTCAATCTTCAGCACGAGGAAGAGCTGACCGACCATTTATCCTGCGATATGGGCACCGTGCTGGCTGCACAGGTTCTGGAGGATAAATCGATTTACAATGAGCTGGAACTCCCCACGGGGCGGATGTCAAAGCTAAAAAAAGACGACATCATCGCTGTCGCCCTTGGCCAACGTATGGCGCTGAAGGGTTTTGTTGGAAAACTCCCGGAGACATTAAAAACTGGCGACACCATTCATCTCCTTAATTTCGGCGGCGTCGCCGGTGTTTGCACATCGGCCAACGTGCACGAAGTCGGTGAACCACTCAGAATCAGAATCCTTGGCGGTATCCAGCGCAAGGGCAAGCTTTTGAACATCGTCGATGGAAAGCTGTTTTCACCGCATGACATCATGAAAAATGATACACCGCTGATTATTGTCACAGGAACGTCAATGGACAGCGGAAAAACCACTGTGGCCGTGGAGGTTATCAAAACCCTCACCCGCATGGGCATGAAACTCGCAGGCGCTAAACTCACAGGCGTCGGCGCACAACGTGACATATTTAAGATGCGTGATTACGGCGTTTATGAATCTGTATCC
>CAYGQP010000015.1:8898-13336 GCA_964352115.1 uncultured Micavibrio sp.
ATTACATCAACCGCCAATCTTGCCGGCCCGGAAATGGTGTCCATCGCCAAGGGCGCGATTGAACATCTGAGCCAGAGCAATCCCGACGCCATTATGGTTGAATTTGGCGACGGCATTCTGGGGCGCTATGGTGTGGCATCAATCCTTAAAGACCCACAAATTCAGGGCAATGTCCGCCTTCATATTGGCTGCGCTGGCGATCCTGCCGGTGCAATAAAATTGGCTGAAAAATGCGCTGAGATTGGCTTGCCGCTAGATGTCATGAGCGGACCGATCACGGATAATCAGGTTGGTCAAGATCTTATAAAAGAACACTTGAATGTTCTGACCTACAACGCCTTTAAACCCAAAAACGAATGGCTGGATCTAATCATTTCCAGATGGGCGGTCGATCATGCAGCCTAAAATCAAAGCCTCTGTAGTTGGCATAACTGGATATACGGGCCTTGAATTGCTGCGGCTATTGGTTGCCCACCCGCACATTGAAATCATGCACCTGACATCACGTCAGCATCAAAATGCAGCCATCGGCGAAGTCTATCCGCATCTGTCACATTTGGACCTGACCGTCAGCGACACAAGCCATAATGATGTTGCAAAGGATAGCGATATTGTCTTCCTATGCTTGCCGCACAAAACTGCACAAGACGTGGTGGCTGATATACATGGCAAGGTAAAGCTCATAGACCTTTCCGCCGATTACCGTCTGGATGATGTTGCCGTTTATGAGAAATATTACACGCAGCACAACCATCCGGACTTACTTGAGGATGTTGTGTACGGGGCGCCCGAAATTGTCGGCGCTGATAAAATTGCTGCGGCAACCACAATTGCAAATCCGGGCTGTTTTGCGCTTCTTGCCCAGTTCATGCTGCACCCTCTGAAGGGCAGTATTAAACACACGGACATGATTGCGATTACGGGCTCCAGCGGCTCCGGCAAAACCGCAAGTGACGGGACGCATCACCCGGTCCGTTCCCACAACATGAAATCATATAACATCAATGCGCACCGCCACATTCCAGAGATCATACGCGGCGCTGAAATCACCGAAGACCAGCTCAATTTCGTGCCAACATCCGGTCCTTTTGTGCGCGGCATTTTTGCGCAGGCCTTCGTAACATTAAATAAAAATGCTGCACCAAATTGCGCTGCAGAGCACTACGAAGATGCTCCATTTGTTCGCGTCGTAGAAACTGTTGCCCTCGCCAATATCGTTGGATCAAACTATGTCGATCTCAGTTATCAGATCGGGCATAATGGGCACGTGCTTATCCAAGGTGCGCTTGATAACCTCGTCAAGGGCGCAAGCGGCACAGCCATTCAAAATATGAATTTGATGTTTGGCCTCAACGAAACAACCGGGCTTGATATTATCGCCCCGCTATATCCATAAGAGAACTGTGAAGAGAGATAAAATGACTAAAAACATCCCGCAATTTTTCATCAACGCCTTTTACGAAAGCAAGTTTAAGGACAACTTCTTCGTCATTAAGGCAGGCGGTAAAATTATCGAAGATGACAAGGCACTCGATAGCCTGCTCGCCAATATTCGCGACCTGACACATCATGGAATAAAAATCCTTCTTGTATATGGGGGTGGTCAGGCGATGGACAATGAAGCCAAAGCACGCGGCATTGAGATTAAAAAACATGAAGGCCGCCGGATTACGGATGAGGCAACGCTGAATATCATGAAGGATGTAATTGCCGGTCGACTCAGTCTAAAAGTCCAGGAAAGCATGGCTCGCTGCAGTCTTAACGGCCTATCATTTAACGCCGTACCTGAGGAATGGATGCACGTTGATATACGCCCGAAAACCTCCGTTGATTTTGGCTTTGTAGGCGATATTCATGGGGTTGAAACACGCCCCATCAACCGCCTGTTCAAGGTCACAAACTTCATCGCCTGTGCCTGCCTCGCAACCACATCAGGCGGGCAAATCGTCAACATCAATGCCGACACAATCGCCACCGAAATCGCCATCGCCACTGCTGCGGACAAGCTTATTCTGCTGAGTGACGTTGATGGCGTAGACGTTGACGGCAAAACGGCATTTATCATCACCTCCGCCGAAATACCCGGCCTGATCGAAAAGGGCACGGTTTCGGGCGGGATGAAGGTCAAGATGGAAAATTGCCTACGCGCCCTAAACGCCGGTGTCCGCCGCATTCACCTCATCAGCGGTCTGCGCGAAAACGCCCTGAAGAAAGAAATATACGAATCGGTTGGCCCCGGTACCATGCTCATCAGCGAGCACGAACGGGAAAGCTACCTGAACGAAATCGAAGCCCATAAGGTCATCGAAGGCCGAAAATAAGAAAGGACCCAAACCATGAGTGATAACGCCCAGAACATTATAGACAAAACCGCCGAGCGGCTTTTTCACACCTACGCCCCACAACCCGTTGTGATGGACCATGGTGATGGCGTCTATACTTGGGACACCGATGGAAAAAAATACCTCGATTTCGCGATTGGCATTGCGGTCGCCTCACTCGGCCATGCGCATCCGGCCGTGGTCAAAACCATTGAAACACAGGCCAAACGCCTGATGGCCTGCCAGTCCTCATATGCAACGAAGGAAAAGCTTGAGGCGGCAACTTTGCTGACGGACAACAGCTGCTTTGACCTGATTTATTTCTCCAATTCCGGTGCGGAAAGCGTTGAGGCCGCCATTAAATGCTCCCGCAAATGGGCGTATGATGAAAAGGGCGAAGGCTGCAATGAAATCATCGCCTTCCGCAATTCTTTCCATGGCCGCACCATGGGCGCCGCCAGCCTGACCGAGAAATCGCACACACAACAATTTTTCGCGCCCTACATAGGCGGCGTAAAATGGGCAACATTTAATGATATCGAAAGCGTAAAGGCCGAAGTATCCGATAAAACCGCGGCCATCATTGTCGAACCCGTTCAGGGCGAAGGCGGCCTGACACCCGCAACCCCACAATTCCTTATGGCGCTCCGTAAATTATGCGATCAGGAAAATATCTGCCTTATATTCGACGAAGTTCAGGCCGGATTTGGCCGCCTTGGCACGCTCATGGCCTATGATGCATTTGAATGCTGCCCGGACTGTGTTGAAAACGGCGGAGATGTTATCGCTGACAAAGCCTCTCCCATAGAGCCTGATCTTGCAACATGGGCAAAGGGCATGGGCTCCGGCTTTCCTGTTGGCGCACTCGGCGCGAAGGAAAAATTCGGCCGCGCAATCGTCCCCGGTACACACGGCACAACATACGGCGGAAACCCCCTCGCCTGCGCCGTCGCCGCAACGGTGACAAAGGAAATGCTGAAACCCGGCTTCATGGAAAATGTTCAGGCCCGCAGCGCACAGCTGATGAACGGCCTGCAAAAAATCCAGCGCGAAAGCAACAAGGTCACGGCCCTGAATGGAAAGGGCCTGATGGTCGGCATGGACACCACCATCCCCTATGGTGATCTCATTAAAGCACTGCAAAAAAACGGCCTTATGACCACCAATGCGGGCAAAAACATGGTGCGCTTTACCCCTGCCCTTATCATCACAGAGGCACAAATCGATGAGGCACTTGCGATTATTGAGAAAACGCTGAAGGAATTTTAGAGTCCAGGACAACGTTTAGTCATTGTTAAAGGGGAAGCCTTCATGTCTGTACTCGCTTTCTTGATCTGATGAAAAACCTGCACTCAACATCTCATCTGGTTCGTTAGGAGATTGCTTACGGTTTTTGTAAAAGGCAATAATGTCGTCTGCGCTAAACATCATCAAAACTGTCAAACCTCCTTCTTCCCGATCTGTTTTCAATTTATGTGCAAATAATTCTATCAGAAAACTTTTAAAGTGGCCTGGATAATGATTTTTATCAGAAATCAAACCCGACTGCACAGAAATACTTCTTGGCGCGCAAGGATGATCATCTGAATTAGGGTAACCACGCAATCCCTCAGGGAACACATTGGCAAATTCCTCCGAACTCAGTTCCATACTCTCAATTTTTTGTACAAGCTTTTTATATCGCCTCTCAAACTCCGAAAACGTCACATCTGCACATTTCAAATTCCTCATACAAAAACTCCTCTCCAAAAATTTTTCATAAAATAATAAACTCTTGCTCATTAGTCAATTTCTTATCAAAAAAAAGCTTTGCGCCTTTTACTCTATTCACGTTAAAACTCTTACATGATTAAAACACCGAAACACTTCATGGACCTGCACGAGCTTTCGGGCGATACGCTCAAGGGCATCCTCAAACACGCGCATGAGCTGAAAAAGCAGAAATTCACCCCGCCGCAAATCCTGCAGGGCCTGACCCTGGCGATGTTGTTCGATAAACGCTCTACCCGCACACGCATGAGCTTTGAAGTCGCGATGAAACAGCTCGGCGGGCATACGGTTGTGATGAACAAGGAAGAATCGCAGATTGGCGGCGCGGAAAGCATCGAATCCACCGC
>CAYGQP010000016.1:0-13306 GCA_964352115.1 uncultured Micavibrio sp.
ATTCTTAAAAATCTAAGAAGAGAAAGTGCGTTCGATACAGAAGGCTTGGCAATCAGCCTTTCCAAATTGTTTAACTGCTTTGGTAGTGATTTCAGATGCTTTGTCAGTCTCAATGATGAAACACCAATTGAAATTAACAATGAGCTCAAATTTAAAAATATTGACGAGCAATTTAAATGGGCATTTCCAGATTTTTCTAATTCAGTAGAATCTGAATATGTTCATAAAGGAGATATTACTGGTGAAATTATTTCAACAGAAAAGCCGTTAAAGCCTGGATTGCGCGGCATCACTTTATTTGCCAATGGCCGTATGGTTAATGCCGCAGAATTTTTTGGCATACCAGAGTCTAGCCATGTTTTCTCCTACTTGGCTGGATGGCTGAATGTGGATTTCATTGATAATATTGAAGAGGATGTAATTTCAACAAACAGGCAATCTCTGAATTGGGAGCTGCCGATTATTGCTGACTTACGTGACTTTTTGATTATAGCTTTGCGCAAAGTCATAGCTGAATGGCGTGTTAAGAGAAACGAAGCCAATAAAAAAGCTGTTGCAGATCAAACAAATATTGATACTGAAAAATGGTTCAGCGCTCTGCCAGACGATGTTAGATCCGATGTGCAGTCTATCGTAGATAGCGTTGTCGCCGAAACGGAAACACCCACTGAAAGGCAGGCAAGTGTTATTCGGATGGTCCACAACCTTGTTCCAGAATATCCGCGTTATCATTGGAGGCATATTCATCAAGCTGTACGAGAGGTTTCAGAGGATGAATATAGGAAGGGAGACTATTACGAAGCCTTCATAAAAACGATCAAAAAGTATGCTGGCACAATTCAAGATGCTTCCGGTATTACTGATTTTAAAGGAGAAGCGGCATTAATGGGGACAGTATTTGGTAGTGAGGCAGATAAAATCTTTAAGGTGGCCTCAAAATATAAAAAACCAAATGGGCATGATTTTTCTGCATTAACAACAAACAGTATAGAAGATGGCCAGAAGCATTTATCAATGGGACTTGTGAGCGCCGCCAGAAACCCACTGAGTCATAATGATTATAATGATCTTAAGGAATCAGGGCTTTTTAACGAAAAAGACTGTCTGGATGCATTAAGCATCTTATCGCATCTATTTAGGAGGCTGGATGATGCGATTGAGGCTCACAACAACAACCAGTCAGCAAGTCAGGCTGGATCTTCTGCTTCTTAGCAAAACAGCGTTTTATCTCGATGTTTTGGTGGCTAAGGCTTCGGGTGCAGCATGTGATCTCTTGATTTTATAATAAACACTCTGTCCCGTTCTCTCGGTTAAAAGCGTATTGGTTTTCCGCAACCGTGACAAAAACGCCCTCACAGAATGCTCCTGCCAGCCGGAAGCTTTGATCATTTCCGCTGTGGTGGCGCCGCCCGGGCTTTGCAGGAGGGTGAGAATCTTATCTTTGGCGGTTTGCGGTTCCTGCGCTGGTGTGGGCTTTGCGACGCGATGCCGGGCTGGTGGTGCTGACATTTTCGGCTCAGCCTTGCCATCGCGTTTTTCCAGCCAGTAACGGCCTAGCATACGGCGGGCTTCCTGCGTGATCGCGGTGGAATTGTGAACGCTTTTTCCGCGCCGGACTTTCCCGCCCTCATGCACGAACCAGCGCATGTCCATGCTCGCGGGCTGAAAGAAAATGCGCCACTGTTTATTGTCGCTGGGCGCCTCGGCATAGCCCTTGGCCAGCAGCATTTCGGCAATATCGGCGGAGAGGTTGGGGCTGGTCATATCAAACCTTCCTTTCGTGATGGTTGTATCATCAGCATGAAGGCTTCGGTTTTATAAGAGATCAAGTGATTATTCGTCTTTTTTCCAGCCTGCAAGACCATCGCAAAATTCGCATCCTCCATAATGGCTGTATTCCAGATTTCCCCCTAATTGAGGTTCATTACACCACCCGCAAAAACCTACGTCTCCGGTTTCCATGCAATTTATACATAAATATTCTTCGTTGTGTTCCAATACACTTCCGTGACAAGAGCACCATCCGCAGTTCGCTGGCGTTTTGGCATCGCCGCATAAAATTTCATCATTAGTCAATGATTCATCATTCACCAGTTCAAAAGTTTCCTCGGACGAGATTTCATGCTCACACGTAGCGCATTGCCCTGCGCCTTCTCTATCCGGATTAATCCGGACATCATTGTCACATTCCGGACATTGTATAGAAAGAAAACGATCTTTGAAAAAACAGACTTTGCAGGAGCATTCCGTTAGTATATCTGTCAGCTCTGAGTTCTTTGCGGCTTCATAACTGCAGCTGGAACATGTCGAATATTCGGCTCCATCCGCCTTTTCTGCCGCAATTTCTTTTTTAATCTGATCATAGACAAATCTGAGATATTCCTTGTGCTGAGACATTCTATGGTTAACGGAGTATATTCTTCCCTGTTGGTCGGGAAAAATGCCTTTCCATTTGTCGATCAGGTTTCTTAAATGGTACCAGCCGTTTAATTGTTCGATAGCAACTTCAGTGATTATTTTTTCGGAAGCTTCTCCTGCCACGGCTTCGTGATAAAAGTGGACCATTTTGTTACGGTGATCGGCTATTTTCGAGAAAGCTTCCTGTGCAGCAGAAGGAACCGTTTCATTAAGAACTAATTCTATTTTCTCTATACTTTCTTGCAGAGAAATCGATCGAAAATTTCCTGTTTTGAACTTTTGCTTGTCCGGCTTTTTTAGAACTATTAGTGACCAATGTTCGTGCATTAGCCGCGCCTTTAAAATCAATTCTACGGCAGAATTAAAATGAATTACGGAATATTTTGGCGATGTTTTGAATTCAGATAAGGCTCTATCCAAGAAATCAAATGCGTTGTCTAACACACGATCAATAAAATTATCATCAAAAATATCTTCGAATTCATCTTGGGTAGGCATATGTAATCCTTTCGGTTGATATACTACACTCCCAACATATTCCCCACAATATCATCCGCCGCTTTATGCATCGGATCCGTCATTAAATGCGCGTAGCGGGCGGTGGTTTGCACTTGCGTGTGGCCGAGGAGTTTGCCGATCATCGGCAGGGAATGCCCGGCGGAGACGGCGTATGAGGCAAAGCTGTGGCGCAGGTCATGGATGCGCACATCCTCCAGCCCCGCTGCCTTACGAATACGCCGCCAGGGTGATTGCAGATCGGTGAGATGCGCGAGCGGCAACGTGCCGTAAATCACAAATTCATTTTCCTGCGGCGTGTCGGGATGACTCCAGATCGCGGTGAGCAGGTCGATCACATGCTGGCTGACCGGTACGGCGCGCGCTCCGGTTTTCGTGTCAGGCAGGCGCAGGATACGATGCTCGCGGTCGATATATTTCCATTTCATCGTCTGGATCTCCATCAATCGGCAGCCGGTAAAGGCCAGCAGGCGAAAAGCATTGATGGCGGAGCGGTGGACGATCAGTGGGGTTTGATCCTCGCGCCCCTCCAATATCCGCCCATCCAGAATCCCTTCGGCATAATCAAGGGTGGAGAGCAGACGCTGCAGCTCCTCCCGGGTTAAATACCGCTCCCGCTTGCGCTCGGGATATTTGGCGATATGGCGGCGCGGGTTGGAGTGCTCATCGCGCCAGCCCCACATCTCGGCCAGATTGAACATTTTGGAAATCACCTCCAGCATGCGGTTGGCATCATAGGGCGTGCGGCGCATGCGGTGATGCAGATCGGCGATGTCGGCGCGCTTGATGTCCCGCACCAGAACTTCGCCCAGCGCCGGGCGGATGAATTTATCCAGCACGCGTTTATACCCAGCGGCGGTGCGAGGCTTGAGGCGCACCTGCACATGCTCCTCCCAGAAACGGTCGCACAGATCGTTCATGTCCGGCGCGGTTTTATCGGCCTGCTTTTCATAGGCGGGATCGGTGCCGTCCTGCACCAGCGCGAGGGATTTCACCGCGCGGCTGCGTGCCTGATCCAGCGTCATGGTGCCATAGGCGCCGAGCGTTAAACGCCTTGTGCGGCGGCGAAACCGGTATTGCAGGATGAAGCTTTTCCGCCCGCCCGGGCTGACCCGCAGGCCAAAGCTGGAGACCAGGCTGTCGAAGAGCAACAGCTCCTTTTCCTGCGGCTTTGTTTCATCAATGATGGTTTTGGTGAGTTTGATAGGCATGGGTGGATCCTCCTTCGTTGATCATGGGCGATGCGCTGGTGATGCTGGCCGATGCAGCCCTGCATCTTTGGAAGCATTCCGGAAGCAAATTCCTGCGAAAAGCTGCCAAGGCGCGTATAAGTCCATGATGCTTGGAAAGAGGATATTATCAAGCAATATCAGCGTATTATCGTGGATGTGCGTAATGTTTCATAGGGGCGAGAAAGGAAGCCGCACAGCACTCATAACCTGAAGGTCGTAGGTTCAAATCCTACTCCCGCAACCAATTTCAAAACGAACTCAATAAGTAAGCATTTTCAATGCCTTGCGAGCAGAGAAAAACTTTTTGATGCCGCCTTCAGCTTTTTCTCGCCATTCATATTCCTTCAGCTTTCTAATCAACCCACTGATTTTATTGTAATAAAGCTGTAGGGCGTTGCCCCACGGTTTAAGAGTGCTTTGCAAACCGGTTTGTATTCGAAAAAAACTATTCTCCCGCAGGGCTGAAGTGACGGAGAGATTGGAAATTTGGCTTATTTTGGCGCATTTATGCCGTGGCCAGCATACAGTGCAAATGTTACGTCTGCATGCAGATGCCACAATCGATTGAAACCATTTCAAAATAGCTGAAGGAATGGGTATTCAGACCGCCAGAGAGTGGAGAAAAATATTGTGCTTTATATTTTTGAGATTCCACAATCTTTCAGAAACGCATATTCTGGATAAGCAACCATTTTTAATGTCTTGCGCGTCCAGCGTGTCAGAGAGTTGAGAAAACTCATCTCATCTCTTCAGCCTTCTTAAGGGCGTCTAACGCATGGAGAAAGCCCATAAAAGATTTGATTTGCGCGCTTGCGTCTTTAACCGCAATCATATTGATATTGATATTAAGCCCTGTTGAAAAGGTTATGATAAGACTGGTCATCTTCTTTGCGTCTTTTTTTAGATTGGTGCAGAGCATATTTTTATATATCTCATTTGAGAAAGATGTCACGTGCGAGTGAATGATTTCCTTGACCTCTGGCGGGCAAGTGGCAATTTCTTTTACCGTGTTCGCAATGAAACAGCCCTTCCTGAGTTTTGAGTCGACGCCCATTCTTAGATAACTCTCAATGTTGTCTAAGCCCAACGGCTCTGTTTTTAATATAGAAAATACTGGGCTATTATCCCTGTACCGGCTTATGCATTCCAAAAACAAATGGGCTTTCGAGCCAAATTCGCCATATATTCCGGAACGATTAACGCCGGTCGTTTCTTCAATGTCCTTTGCGCTCGTGCCCTGAAAACCGTTCTCCCAAAATAGAGGGATCGTAAGGTCCAAAACCTGTTCTTTGGTGAATTCCTTGTTTCTGCCCATAATCGAAATATAATATAAAGAAACGATCGTTTCAATTAATGTCTTGCAAACCTTGATGTTTAAGAATATAAAAAAACGATCATTTTTTTATATGGAGGAACAAATGACAAATTACCCGAAGCAGATTGAAACAGCCTCTGAGACAAAAGAAACAATAGCCGCTTTTCTTATAGAAACCGGCCAAAACGAAAAAATGCGTAATGAGAATATGGCTGCCAGTAATGTGGAAGAGTTGGTTGCCGTTGCCAATAAGTACGGCTTTCAATTTACCCCGGCTGATATGATCAGGCATCAAGCCGAAACTATTTTGTCATTTAACGATGAGGAACTGGCTCTTTATTATAAAAATCACAATTGGTGGATGCTTTGCCTTGAAGCCTACGCACTCTATGGAAGATAATGAGGGATGAATATCGCCTGAAAACAATATTAATCTACAATAATTTCTTTCTATATGGAAATTAAACTGACAAAGAAGACTGACGAGGAAGTATGTCAAAAATTGCGATCATTTATCATTCCGGCTTTGGTCATACCAAAGTTTTAGCAGAAAAAGTATTTCAAGGCGTTATGGATTCGGATCTTGAAGCAACCATGTTTTCAGTCGATGAACTTAGTGAGAATTTGTCCGAACTTGCTGATTTTAATGGGCTTATTTTTGGAAGCCCCACCTATATGGGCTCTGTTTCAGCACCGTTCAAAATGTTTATGGATAAGTCGTCTGGAATTTGGGCGCGGCAAGAATGGAAAGATAAAATTGCAGGGGGTTTTACTAATTCAGGAAGCATGAGCGGCGATAAATTCAACACACTTGTCCAAATGGTCACCTTTGCCTGTCAGCACGGCATGATCTGGGTTTCTCAAGATACAAAAAATGAATCTTCTCCGAGCGGTAACCCTAGTGCTGTTAACAGAATAGGTTCATTTATAGGAGCGATGGCGCAATCTGACAATCTCTCTCCTGAAGAAACGCCGCCAATTGGAGATCAAGAAACTGCGCGATTACTTGGATTAAGGGTTGCTAAAATTGTAAAAAGGTTTAACTGAGGCTATTATCTGGGTGCTTCTGAGTTTAAGACTCAACAGAGGATGCGAAGAAGAGAGCCTTGCACAAATTTAGTTATAATGCCATTGTTGCGAACATCTAAAAGTTTAGTTCAAATACCAACTGAACAACCAATTTAAAAACGAACTCAATAAGTAAGTGTTTTCAATGCTTTGCGGGCGGAGGAAAACTTTTTGATGCCACCCTCAGCTTTTTAGTGCCATTGATATTCCTTCAGCTTTCTAATCAAACCACTGATTTTATTGCAATAAAGCTGTAGGGTGTTGCCCCTCAGTTTAAGTTTACTTTGCAAACCGGCTTGCATCTGAATAAAACCATTCTCCCACAGGGCTGAAGTGACAGAGAGATCTGAAATCTGGATGATTTTGGCGCATTTATGCCATAGCCAGCATATAGCGCAAATGTTACGTCCGAATGCTGATGTCACAAGCAATTGAAACCATTTCAGAATAGCTGAAGGAATGGGTACTCAGATCGCCAGAGAGTGGAGAGAGATATTGTGATTTTTTATTTCTGACAGCCCACAGTTTTTCAAAAACGCATACGGTTTACACAATGAACGGAATATATCATATTATTGAAATCGCCCACAAATTTAAATGCAAGTCCAAAACACATGAAAAGTATAGTTACAGTAAATTTTAGCCTTCCTTCAGTTGACAATTATGCTGACTATAATTCGGGACAGTCGCTTCTTGATTATGACATCATAGTCTTTGACCCTGAGTTCCCGGATTTTGAAAGGATTTATTTTAGTTCGGGCGGATCTTGCATTTCTATTGAAGGGACTCGTCGTTTATCCGACTCAATCAACCATTGGAAAAATGAAATAAAAGATGCGCTGAAAGCCGGAAAAACTATTTTTTTTCTACTTAATAATTACGAGGAAGACAGTGCTGCAACTGGCTCAACCAGCCCAAGAAAAGGTTCAACAAATTACTCCACAACTACAACCAATAACTATTCGATTCTGCCTATAAATATCTCTGTACGTAACGCGAAAGGGAAAAAATTTAAAACAGAAGATCCCACCTTCAGACAACTCTATGAGGCACTAAAAGATATTTTTGAATATAAAGTAATAATTCAATCTGATGTCAGCAGAAAAATATTTGTGACAAATCACGGCAGTAATATCGTTGGGGCGCGTATAAAGCTGAAAGATTATCCTGGGCATTTAGTTCTTCTTCCTTATTTTGATTTACCCGAGATGACCGAAATCGATGACGGCGAAGAAGTTTGGACTAAGGACGCCATAAAAATATCCACGATAGTGTTAAAGCATATGGTTTCCATTGATAAAACTTTAAAAACAGAAACGGAAGCAACACCAAAACCCAGTTGGCTCGAAGAAATCACTTTACCGGCTCAAGTGACCAGCATTGATCTTCAAATTGATGGCTTGAAAACTAAAATTAGCGAAATTGAAACGCAAATTGAAGAAGAACAAAAAAAGAAAAAGCAGCTGCTTAAATACACAAATTTGTTATTCGAAAATGGTGAACTGCTGGAAGAAGCGATCACAGAGGTTCTGGTGCTTATTGGTTATAAAGTTGAAAATTTTCGAAAGGGCGATTTGGAAATCGATCATATTATTGTAGGGCCTAACAATATACGAATGATCGGAGAAGCTGAGGGTAAAGATACTTCAGCAGTCAATATTTCGAAATTCAGACAACTTGAAACGAATATAAATGAAGACTTCGATCGAGACGAAGTTGAAGAACCTGCCAAGGGTGTATTATTCGGCAATGGTTTTCGTCTTACAAAACCGGATCAGCGAGAAAGTCAGTTTACTGAAAAATGCCTTACTAATGCAAAAAGGCTCGGCACAGCATTAATCAGAACATCTGATCTCTATGGTGTAGCGCTGTATTTATTGGAGAGCCCATCAGATGATAAGTTCAAAGAAAAATGCCGCGACGCTATCGAGTCAACAAATGGCGAAATAGTATGTTTCCCGAAGCCTTAATTGCGACAAAGCCAAGCAATTGATTTTAAACAATAAAATTTCCCGCGAAAGTCTAAAGGTTTAGTTCAAATGCCAACGGAACAACCAATTTAGCTATAAAATTTTAGCCAAGAAGCATTTTATTAATTTTGGTGAATATTTTTATTTCCTTTTTTCCAAAAAGCAGGATATTAATTCATACGCGCTCGTCCAAATGACCCTTCTGTTTAACAGTCATGGTTATGTAACGGCGTGAATTTTTTTTAATCTGGGGAAGACTTCTTTGGAGTCCTATCCACCTCGATTTGGAAGGGTTTGCGTTATGAAACGTAATATTGCTGTGCTTGAAGGGTATGTGTGCCCTTTAAGTGTTCTCAGCGTTCCTTTTCAAGCTTTAGGTAAGTTTGAAACAGGGGCGCAAAAAAATGGTTAAACATCTTAAGCAGGGCAATGCCCTGAATCTCCTTGATAGAGAACCTTGCGCACTTCAAGAGATAATCTTGAAAATGCGACCATCCAAGCCGCTATATCTATTGTTTCCTGACGCAATCAAGCAGGCGGCGACAGATTTTGTGTCGGCCTTTCCGGGCAAGGCTCTGTATGCCGTCAAAACCAACCCTGATCATCAGGTGTTGCGAGCATTGGGGGCCGTAGGGGTGAACGCATTTGATGTCGCATCATTGTCTGAAATTCAGACGGTGAGAAGCATTTTCCCATGGGCTGAATTGCACTTCATGCATACAATCAAAGCGCCGGAAGATATCCGCGCCGCTTATTTCGACTATGACGTTCGGCATTTTGTGCTGGATCATGAAGAGGAACTGTTCAAAATAATGCGTGAGACGGATTTGGCGCAGAATTTAAACCTGACGGTGCGCGTTGCTTTGCCAAAGAATAATAAAGCGTTGATTGATTTTTCAAATAAGTTTGGAGCATCTTTCGAGCAAGCCATCGACCTTCTCGAAAAATGTCGTCCGATCTCTAAATCGTTGGGCATTAGCTTTCATGTGGGTACGCAGACTGTTGATCATAACAAATACGCAAAGGCTATTTCTTATTGTTCCAAACTTATAAAATCCAGTGGCGTACAAGTCGATAGCCTGAATGTCGGTGGGGGCTTTCCTGTTGTTTATGACGGCGATGATGGCCTATGCAGCTTGCAAGATTATTTAGAGAGTATTCAGTATGCTATAGAGAAACACAAATTGTCTGATCTATCGCTAATGGCCGAACCGGGCCGTGTGCTTGTCGCTAGCGGTGCAAAACTAGTCACGCGGGTGGAGCTTCGTAAAGACAATTTGCTTTATATCAATGACGGTGTTTACGGCGGGTTATTTGACGCCGCGAAATGGGTAGGAACGCGTTACCCGGTTTCAGCTATTTCTTGTGATCGGGCTTTTGATGGGACGGTGCAGGAATTTCATCTTGCCGGGCCGACCTGTGACTCGCTTGACATGATGGACGGGCCATTTCTTTTACCTGCCGATATTGGTATTGGCGATTGGATCGTCTTTGAAAATACGGGGGCTTATAGCCAAACACTGCGCAGTGATTTTAATGGCTTTGGCTATGCCGATGTCATCTCTGTTTTAAACGAAAAGGAAGTATAAAAATGATGCAAAAGCCGCAGCTTAAAAACATGAACAATGCCCGAAAATCCGAATTACTCTCTACTGAGGTTGAACATATCGACATCAAAAAATTTGATGCGCGTCCAATTGTAGAAGCCATGCGCGGTATGTCTTTTACCTCCCGTGATCTGGGCCGGGCGGCTGAGATTTATAATATGATGCTTGAGGATCAGGATTGCGCAGTGATTTTAACGCTGGCGGGTTCAACTTCGGCGGGTGGTTGCATGGATTTATATGCGGACATGGTGGCGAATAATATGGTTGATGCAATTGTATCCACTGGCGCGTCCATCGTTGATATGGATTTCTTTGAAGGGCTTGGGTTCAAACATTATCAAGCGCAAAGCGAGGTTGATGATCGCGAGCTGCGTGATCTTTACATCGACAGGATTTATGACACGTACATTGATGAAGAGGATTTACAGGCCTGTGATGCCACGATCCTGGAAATCGCCAACGGCCTCGAGCCACGCGCCTATTCAAGCCGCGAATTCATCTGGCACATGGGTAAATATCTGGCGGAACATGGCAAGAAGGATCACTCCCTTGTCAGGCTGGCCTATGAGAAAAACGTACCGATTTTCTGTCCGGCCTTCACCGATTCCTCTGCAGGATTTGGCCTCGTGAAACATCAGGTTGACAACCCAGGTAATCATATGGTTTTGGACTCTATCGCTGATTTCCGTGAACTTACGGATCTTAAAATCCATGCGGGAACAACGGGATTGCTGATGATTGGCGGCGGTGTGCCGAAAAACTTTGTACAGGATACGGTCGTTTGCGCGGAAATCCTGGGCAAGGACGTTGATATGCACAAATACGCCGTTCAGATCACGGTGGCAGATGTCCGTGATGGTGCGTGCTCATCTTCGACGTTGAAGGAAGCATGCAGCTGGGGCAAGGTTGATGTCGCTTATGAACAGATGGTGTTTGCCGAAGCGGGCAGCGTAATGCCCTTGCTGGCCTCTGATGCATATCATCGCGGCCACTGGAAAAATCGTAAACAATGGGAACTGGCAAACGTGCTGAATAAATGACCAACGCTCCTGTAAAATTTCTACCTGCAGAAGAGGGCTTTTTGGGCCTTGCGCACAAGGATGGATTTTCACCTCAAGATGCAGGCGCTTGGGTTATTCCCTTTGGCCTTGAGGCTTCCGTCAGCTATGGCGGCGGCACATCTAGGGGGCCGGAGGCCATTATTGAATCTTCGCATCAGGTTGAATTATTTGATGAAGTGTTCTGGCGTGAACCTTTCCGTGATTATGGGGTGGCGACCATGAAGCCCGTCCCCCATGATGCCAGGGATATTGAAGAGGCTCTGGACAGTCTGGAGGCCGCTGTTGAGGAGGCGCTGGCACAAAAAAAATTCCCCCTCATTCTTGGCGGTGAGCATTCCCTGACAGCCGGAGCAATTCGTCCATTTGCTCGGGCGCATGAACAATTGACCATCCTGCAATTCGACGCTCATGCGGATTTACGCAATGGATATGACGGCGAACATTACTCCCACGCCGCGGCGATGCGCCGATGTCTGGACCATGATCATGTTCGGTTGGTGTCTGTGGGGATACGCAATATCTCTGCGGAGGAAATTCCTTTTCTGGAAGAAAATGGTGATCGCATCAATATATTCTGGGCAAAGGACAAGTCCTCATGGACAGCGCAGCAGATCTCCGATTGTGTGGGAGATGGGCCAGTCTACATCACGTTCGATCTGGATGGATTTGATTCCTCTCTCATGCCCGCCACTGGAACGCCGGAACCCGGTGGGCTGTTTTGGGATGAAACCATAGAGATTTTGAGCGTGGTTTCAAAAAGCGCGAATATCGTTGGTGCGGACATCGTGGAGCTTGCTCCTCGCGAAGGGTTTCATGCTTGCGACTTTATGGCAGCAAAGCTGGGGTATAAGATCCTAAGCCTTGCGTTAGCTTAAGCTGCGCAGCGTTTGACCTCAATCAGTGGCGCATTCACCGTTAGCTTGGATGATTTAAAGCGTGAACTAAATCGCGCTCTGCCGACAGTTTTTCTCATGAAACCTTTTAAAATGTCTTGTTAAAGCCCCCGAAAAAGACCATACTATTGTATGGGTTATTCCCCTTGTATTAAATAAATTGGCTTGCGTACTGAACATAAATACACAAAAACTTCAGGAGTGCTTCCAATATGAGCCTCAAACCTAAATCACGCATTATTAGTTTCCCGACAAAAAGCAAAGACAAAAAAAGCCCAGCCGAGATGACAGACATCATGATGGCTTTAAGCAGATCGCAGGCAATTATTGAATTTGAACTGGACGGTACAATTATAACCGCAAATGAAAATTTTCTGAGCGTTATGGGTTATGAATTAGACGAAATTAAGGGCAAACATCATAGCATGTTTGCCGACCCAGAATTTTCAGCCAGTAAAGAGTACAGAGACTTCTGGGAAAAGCTAAATCAAGGCCAGTTCTTTGGTGCACAGTACAAGCGCCTTGGAAAAGGCGGAAAGGAAGTTTGGATTGAGGCAACATATAACCCCATCATCGGTAAAAATGGTGCACCCTATAAAGTTATAAAATTTGCAACAGACATCACAAAAAAAGCCCTGGAGGTTGCAGAACTTGAAGGTTTAAGAAATGCGATAGGACGATCGCAGGCCGTCATTTATTTTGAACTGGATGGTACAATCATAGAGGCAAATGAAAATTTCCTGAATGCTATGGGGTATACGCTTGATGAAATAAAAGGCAAGCACCATAGCATGTTCGCCGAACCTGCATTTGCGGCTAGCCAGGAGTACAAGGATTTCTGGGAGAAATTAAATGATGGTGAATTTCAGGCGGCGCAATATTTGCGCATAGGTAAGGGTGGCAAGGAAGTATGGATAGAGGCCAGTTACAATCCAATTTTTGATATGAATGGTAAGCCTTTCAGGGTTGTGAAGTTTGCGACCGATATTTCCAGCAGAAGAAAAGAGAATGAGTTGATGGCGGGCAATGTCAATTCGCTCGTGGGGATACTGGCTTCTTCGGCAACAGAAATGCAAGCAACATCGCAAACACTTGCCTCTGCAGCGGAGGAAACTAGCTCGCAATCAAGTGTAGTTGCCGCAGCAACAGAAGAGCTTGCCTCCTCGGTGAATGAAATTTCCAATCAGGTTGCTGGCTCCATGAAAATTGTAAGTGAAGCCGTAGAG
>CAYGQP010000017.1:0-12511 GCA_964352115.1 uncultured Micavibrio sp.
AAACAGCCATATGGGGCGGGGGATGTGCGCAGTTTGACGCAATAGTTTTTGAAAAGCGTGACTATATCGGCTATTCCGGCTGGCCAATCGATAAGAATGAATTGCGAGCATATTATGCTGAGGCTCAGAGCTATCTTGGGCTTGATCAGATTGAGGATAATGGATTTCCTGGTTTTGAATGGCCAGGTGCGGCCAAAAAATTAACCGCATCGTTTTGGCAATTCGATGAGAAACATAATCGTTTTACTCTTGGTTCCTGCGGTGATTTGAAAGCGGCGCGGAATGTTCGTATCGTGCTTCATGCGAATGTTGTCGGGATGGAGACCTCAGAAAACGGGCGAGAAATTGAAGCGCTGAAGATTAAAAACCTGCTGGGCGGGGAGGCGATTGTGAGATCCGGTTCTTATGTTCTGGCCGCTGGTGGGCTTGAAATCCCAAGGTTAATGCTGGCCTCCAAAACCAAGGCGCATCCAAATGGTATTGGAAATCATCATGATCAGGTGGGACGGTACTTTATGGAGCATCCGCATGGCCGTGGCGCTCGAATTCATTGTTCGGATTCGCGCCGGTTGTTTGAGATGTTTCCGGCGTATCAACGATACAAGGGCCAGCGATACGGGATGTTGTTCCGCCCCAACGAGGCGTTTCAAAAGCAAGAGGGTATTTTGAATACATGTTTTACGATTGGCGTGTTTAAAAACCGTGGGGAAGAGCCGCCGCTGTATAAGCGTACCTATAATTCGATGCGTCACACGATGTCGCCGACGGGGCTGGGGCGGGCATTGTGGAAAATCGTGAAGAAGGGGTCACGGTGGGTTGAGGATACGTTTGGAACCCAGATGCGCATGAATGCCCTGAGGGACGATCGCTATGGCATGTATACCGTGCTGCGCGCTGAGCAGGCACCGAACCCCAATAGCCGCGTGACCTTGGGCGCGGAGATTGATGCGCTTGGGATGCCAAAAATTGCGCTTGATTGGCAGATGTTGGAGATTGATAAGCGCAGTGTATTCAAAACCATGGAGGGTCTGGATTCGGACCTCATAGCGCTGGACGTTGGCTATGTGGAGATTGAGCCTTGGCTTAAGGATGATTCTGTGGTCTGGGATATTGATCCACTCATCAGTAATCACCATATCGGCGGGTATCATCATATGGGCACAACGCGCATGGGCGATGATCCCAAAACCAGTGTTGTGGATGCGCAGTGTAAAGTTCACGGGATAGAGAACTTGTATATCGCAGGCAGTTCGGTTTTTCCGACAGGAAGCTGGGCGAATCCGACCTTGACGATTATCGCGCTTGCAAAACGCCTAGGTGAGCATTTGCTGTCGAGATAAAGTTTACCATTGTCTAAAGCGGCCTGTATCGACATGGACGAATCCATCATTTGGATAAAACCCAACCCCGCCAACTTCGAAACTGAGGGCCACATCACGAAGTCTGGTGGAGGGAACGCCCGGGATTTTAATATCCATCGCCTGTCCGTGAGTATGCATAGAATTGCGGGCAACATTGCGGCCATTCCATTTCAGGATGCGGTTGGTTTCCTTTGTGCGATAGCCGGACAGAACATGGATGGGCTTGTCTGCAATGTCCGGGTAATCCTGCACAAGTTTTTGGTGGATCTTATGTACAAGCATAAAAAGCTCCGGGTCCATGGGGCGCACGCCTTCGTTGCGCCAGTCCCTCAGGAAGTATTGGAGTTTTTTAATGCCTGAATGATCAAATTGTCCGTCTCTCCAAAATGTGACATCAATTGTTTTTTGCGTGTGGACATTATAGAGGCTCAGTTTTCGTTCCTGTGCCAATGCTGCGTGATTCATGGATATGAATATGGATATGAATAGGGTAAGCGTCAGAAGGGCAAATTTGATTTTATACATAATAGTAGTTTATAACCACAATAGTGTTCAAATTCCAGCGATATGTGGATTGTGAAATGAATGATCGGGCCTGTGGATGACATCCCGATTTTTTTGGCAGGATTTTCCAAAATTGATTACCATAGGATTCGCTAACCGAAAATTAATATAAAGGTCATACATAAGATGGGGTTCAAAAGAACATCCGAGGGGCGCGTTTTTTTTAAGGGGTCAGATTATTCGGCCAATGACGAGCTTACGCAAAAAGAGCGCAGCACACCGCCTTCGTCTCGCGATCAGACACAGCTACAGATTCTTACACTTCTTAAAAATCTCAATGAGAAATTGAAGACCACTCAGGTCGACCGCCGCCGCCTTCAGGCAGAGCTGGATGCCTACAGGTCACTTGTGGAGGATCTTGAAAGTAAGACTGAGCGGAGTGAAAAAGCCTATTTAAACCTAGAGCAGAAAATCAAAAGCCAGGGTAGTGTTGATGACGAACGCGTCATTAATGCTGAAAAAGCGGCGCAAGAGGCGCTTAGAGAGCTGGAAAAAACCCGTAAGGCAATGCTGGAGATCGAGAATAGATCTTCTGGTTCCGATGCGGGGGTTGCCACTTTGAAGTCCCAGATTGCTGAAAACGCGAAATTGAGCAAGGAGTTATCAGAACGCCAGGTTGCGCTGGAAAAACAACAAAGAGAGCATGCGCAGCGGATTGAAAATGGCATGAAGAGCTATGGCTCATTGTCTCAAAAAATTCAGCAAACGGCCAAGGTGCAAAACGATATGAAGGATCGTCTCGCCGTTTCTGCGGCCAGTGTTGATGATCTTAGCGCTCGTTTAAAAAAGACGGAAAATAATCAAGAAGCGCTGGATACTAAAATTACAAAGGCCATTGAGGATCGTGCGCGGTTTATGCGCAAGATCGAGCTGATAGAAGAAACCGTTATTCAAACGCGCGATGCTTTGCATGGCAATGCGGCTGCCTTATTGCCGAATGGAGCCGCAGCGCTTCAGATTGAAGGTCAGGTCAGGGCGCCTGATCGAGATAGTGACCGCGAAATATATGGTGACCAGCGCGTTGCGTCATTTATGCGAAAGCCCGTGCGTACCCAAGCGCTTGTGATTGTATTTTTGATGGTTGCCGGTGTCTTGATGGGCTGGATGATCAGTGAGATTCAAAAACCGCGTGTCCCTGCGCTTGATGATTTTGATTTGACTGTTCTCGAGCAGCAACGTGTGCCGTTTGAGCGCATAAGCGAAGACGAATCCTCGGCGTTTAAGACGGAAAACCTCTCTTCTCAGAATTTGAAAGTGTTTTCCGAAGACGAGGAGCGCGAGTTGTTGAATTTGTTCGAGAGTGATCCTGAAGCGCTTGCCCGTCGTTTGAATGATATTGAGCCTTCTTCAGTTTCTGAAGCGCCGCAGGAGCCTGATGTTGAGGCACCTAAAGCTGCGCCGGACAATGAGCAGCCAGCTGCAAAAGCACCAGAGGTGACATCAAAAGTATCTGAGCCACCGGTACAAAAGGTTGCTGCGGTTGATCCGAAGCAGACGGACCCTCAACCTGAGAAGCCCGCAGCGAAGGCCTCTAATAAGGCTGAGCCGGTTCAAGCCTCACCAAAGCCTGAAGTCGAAAAAGCTGCTCCCGTTAAAACAGAGCCGCCAAGCCAGCCTGTGGCCAAGGCAGCTGCAAATGATGCGAAGCCCAATAATCAGCAGCCCAACATTGAATCTGATCCGAATTTACCGGACTTCATAAAACAAATCGAAACCAAGGCTTTTGACGGAGAGCCCGAAGCCCAACATGATCTGGCTGCGATTTATACTGCTGGTCATGCTGATGTGCCACAGGATTATAACCGCGCCGCATTTTGGTTTCGCGAGGCCGCTCAAAATGGTGTGGCAAATGCCAGATATAACCTCGGTGTTTTGTATCATCAGGGGCTTGGTGTTCAACGCGATATGGGCGAGGCTATCAAGTGGTATCGAAGCGCCGCGTCCCTCAATCATCCCGAAGCACAATATAATCTGGGAATTGCTTATATCGAGGGAATTGGTGTGAGCTATGACCCCGATAGAGCCGCGCAATATTTTGAAAATGCCGCAGATGGCGGTATCATGGAGGCGGCTTATAATCTCGGCCTTATTCATGAAAATGGTCTTTTGGGGCAATCAAAACCTGACGAGGCTCTGTTGTGGTATAAAACGGCCGCCGATGCCGGTAGCCCAGAAGCGCGCGCTGCGCTTGATCAGCTTGCCCGTACATTGGGAATTGAAGCTTCTGATGTGAATGCGTTGGTTGAGAATGTTCGCAATGTAAAACAATCCAAGCCGAAGCCCGTTGAAGAGGTTTATAATGAATATGTAGAGCCTAAGCGTGTGTCAGATGTGAATCCTAAATATGTGCTTGTTTCCCAAATTCAGGAATATTTGATTGATTCCGGTTTATACCCCGGGCCTGCTGATGGGATTAATGGGCCACAAACGAAAGATGCTATTCGGACATATCAATCTGCTAACGCCTTGACCGTCACAGGTCAGGCTTCTGATGAATTGCTGCGTCATATGCTTGCGAGCACGAAAAACTATGATATGCCGGGTGTGGATGACGTCGGGTCAAGAGAGCGCTAAAGACATTAAGTTTCAGATCGATCTTACAAATCTCATGTTATTATTCTCAGATTAGTAACGTTCAGGCCTGTTAAGCCACCCTGTTTTCACCCACCAGTCGGGATTATCCTGACGAATGTTTTGCACAGCCATTTTTGCATGGGCTTCATCTTCGAAAAGCCCAAAGCATGTGGCACCAGAACCCGATAGACGCGCAAGGCCGCAACCTTTTTGGCTTGATAATGTGTTTGAGATGTTGTCAATTTCCGGCACAATTTGGCACGCAGCCTTATGCAGGTCGTTTTCATGTTCCTTCAAAAATGAAATCAAAGAATTATATGTGCCAAGGTCTTCCGGCAAAGGAATTGGTTCTTTATAGGCGCCGCTGAAGAACGCAAAAACCTCGGCCGTTGCGCATTGTTTGAGAGGGTTGACGAGCACAATTGGAATTTCAGGGAGGTGGGGCACAGAGTCTAATACGTCACCAATACCCCGGATACGCTTTGGCTGGCAGGCAAAGCAAACGGGCACATCTGCGCCAAGACGGCTCATCATTCCCTGCAAAGAAGGGCTGGCCGATGGAATTTCCCACAGCTCAAGCAAACCCCACAAGGTTGCGGCTGCATCGGATGACCCACCTCCAATGCCGGATGAAAGCGGGAGGTTTTTGTGTAGTTTAATTTTGACGTTTGGTTTTTCGCCCATCATTTCTGATAGTCCATGAATTGCACGAATAACCAAGTTTTCTGAGGCCCGAGAGGTGTCGTGTGCCATTTTTGAAAACGCCCTTGCATATGGGCCAGTGATATCGAAGGACAACTCATCAGCGGGCTGAATGGTGATATGGTCACCAATATCGGCAAAGGCAACGAGGGAGTCGAGCGTATGGTATCCGCTTTCCAAACGGCCAGTAACGTGGAGGTAGAGGTTGATTTTGGCCGGGGCAAAAACGTTGATCAGGCGTGTTTGTGTATCGCTCATAGGGAGTGATCTTGTGCGTATGTTATGGGTTTAAGTTTCTCGATGTCTCGGCATTACTTTCGGAGCTCACACTCAAAACAGTTTTTTCCGATAAGCCGTAGATAATTTTTGTTTCAATTGTGCTTATGAGCGCTTCATCGTCGCTATGGTTTTTAGCACGTTCCCATTGAAAGCGCGCTTCAAGATGTCGGCCAACGAGCCAGTAAGCATCGCCCAGATGATCGTTAATTACTGCGTCATAGGGTAATAATTCAACGGCTTTTTCGAGATGGGGCACTGATTCCTCAAACCGCCCCATGCGCACATAAACCCAGCCAAGAGAATCTGTGATGTATCCATCAGAGGGACGTTGTTCAACGGCTTTTGTGATGAGCTTAAGCGCTTCCTCTAAGTTCATTCCCTTATCTGCCCAGCTGTAACCGAGGTAATTCAGAATGAAGGGGTGATCGGGCTTGATCGCTAATGCGGCCTTTAGGTCGGCCTCGGCCTGGGCCCAATCTCCAACACGTTCGTTTGACATACCGCGCACATATAACAGGCGCCAATGTTCATCAGGAATATCCGGGCCAAGTCTTTTGGCGGCCTTGTTGTAATGAATTAGCGCAGATTTATAATCTTCTTGGCGTCTGTAGACATCCCCGATTCTGATTAGGGCATCAATGTCATTGTGCTCGGTTGCTGTCTTTTCCAGGAGGGCGAGCGCTTCCTCGACCCGGCCATGGTCTTCGAGTAAATCTGCCGCGCGTTTTTGTGCGTCAATATAGCGATCGCTTGTCGGGTTTATGCTGGTGTAAAATAAAATCGCATCGTCATAGCGTTCATGGCGCGCATTGATTTCGGCGAGCAAAAGTTGAGCATCGGTTAAATCAGGGTCCAGATATGCGGCCATGTGCGCAAAGACACGAGCGTTTTCATCGCTATATTCCTGATAGAGCAGGTGGCCCATATCATAAAGTGCAAGGGCTATCCCCTGTTCCGGTTTTTCAATTGGTTCAAAGTAGCTCGGTTTTTTACCGGATTTCAGGAGGTCTATTTTTTCCTGCACGATAGGGTTTTTATCGTTTTTCAAAATCTTTTCGTAAACGGAGATTGCTGGTTTTGAGCGACCGATGTGAGCATAGATATCGCCGATGCGCTCAAGGTCAGCGCTTTCCGGGTTTTTTATGTCTTGTGCTTTTTGCAGGAGCTTTTCGATCTGTGCGTAGTCCTTTAGATAATCTGCAATCAAAATGGCATGGTGCACATGGATGGTGTTGCTGTTCAGGTCTGTGGTGTTGCTTTCACCAATAGCAGCAAGGCTCCAGCTTCTAAGAAGCTGCATAATAAAAGTGGACAGGGCATCCTCTGGCATTTTTTGAATGAGGAGGTTTGCGTCCTTGTATTGTTGGTTTTTAAATTTACCCACGGCAAGGAACAGTGTCGAAAGCGCATTGTCCTTTTCTAGCGTGTCTAGTTGCGATGCGTATTTTAGCGCATCCTCAACGTCGCCTGATCCCATGGCCAGATACATTGCGCGTTTCGTGAGCTGAATGTCCTTCGGCAAATGGACAATAACATCGCCTAGGTATTGTTCTGCCTTAGACCAATCATGGTGGCGCTGCGCAAACTGGCTGGAGAGATAGCGGCCTGAGAGGTTTTTTCCTTTAAATGGATCAGGTTGTTGCGTTTCAGGCTTTTCAGTTTTGGCTGAGTTTTCCGCTTCGACACGTGCGATTTTGATGAGGTGATCGTTGTTTTCCGTCGCATTCACCGGAGCGCTGTATATAAGTGCTGTAGATAGAAGAAGGGCAAATGTTAACTTAAATCTCACGTGGGTAACTCCGTTGTGTTATGGCTCTGTTTTGCGCTGCAGACCTTAAATGTAGCAATAAAGTATGAGCAAAATCTTAATCTTCTAGCCCATATTTATCAGTTTATCACATATTAGGGTAATTCGGCCCATCCCCGCCTTGGGGTACAACCCAATTGATGTTTTGCGAGGGGTCCTTGATATCACAGGTTTTGCAGTGCACGCAGTTTTGTGAATTGATCTGGAATTTCGGAGAGCCGTTCTCCTCAACGAACTCATACACACCGGCCGGGCAATAGCGCGCGGATGGACCAGCGTATTCAGCCAGATTTATATCAACCGGGATCGATGGGTCCTTTAGTTGTAAGTGAACACGTTGATTTTCAGCATGGTTAGTATTTGAAAACGATACGGATGTGAGCTTATCAAATGTGATGATTCCATCCGGTTTCGGGTATTCAATGGGATCGCATTGGTTGGCTTTTTTCATCTGGCTGTGGTCTGCATGGTTTTTCAATGTCCATGGCGATAAGCCAAGGGTGATTGTTTCCCAACCTGCATTGATGAGCCCCATCCATAGACCGTTATGGAAGCCGGGGCGGATGTTGCGGACTTTTTTCAGCTCGGCCCATACCCATGACTTTTTCATGTTGGTGGAATAGCTCGCGCATTCTGTACCGTAATTTTCGTGTTCCTTGAGATGTTCGGCAATGCTCTCGGCTGCGACCATCCCTGATTTCATGGCCGTGTGATTGCCCTTGATCTTAGGAACGTTGAGGAAGCCCGCGCAATCACCAATCAGAACGCCGCCGGGGAAGGTGAGCTTCGGGATTGATTGAAAGCCGCCCTCATTTAAAGCGCGTGCGCCATAGGCAATACGGCGCCCGCCCTCAAGATAGGGCTTTATAGCCGGGTGAAGCTTGAAGCGCTGCATTTCATTATAGGGCGAAAGATAGGGGTTCTGGTAA
The DNA here is from genome assembly GCA_964352115.1 of uncultured Micavibrio sp. GTDB lineage: Bacteria > Pseudomonadota > Alphaproteobacteria > Micavibrionales > Micavibrionaceae > CAYGQP01. The sequence goes on from CAYGQP010000017.1 coordinate 8,217, forward strand.
TCCAGACCCACGACGAAGCCAATGGACACTAGGTTATCGCCCATGTGATACATCCATGATCCACCATAGGTGCTGTTGTCCATAGGCCAGCCGATGGTGTGCAGGGTTAGGCCCTCATCATGCATTTCGGGCTTGATTTCCCATACTTCCTTGATGCCTAGCCCATACGTTTGCGGATCAGCGTTCTTGCGCAGGTCATAGTGCTGAATAAGTGTTTTTGTGAGCGAGCCGTGGCAGCCCTCAGCGAAGACAACCTGACGCGCGTGAAGCTCATATCCAGGTTCAAAGGCGTCCGTTTTTTCACCGTGTTCGTTGATGCCCATATCGGCCGTGGCTACACCAATCACATGGTTTTCATTATTATACAGGACTTCGGATGCCGCGAAGCCGGGGAAGATTTCTACGCCGAGTGCTTCAGCTTGTTCGGCAAGCCATTTGCCCAATTCACCGAGGGAGATGATATAATTTCCCTTGTTGTGCATTTGCGGCGGGTTAGGAAAGGCATGAGCCTTCGTTTCGCTGAGAAACAGGAACTTGTCTTTTGTTGCCTTTGTGCGCAAGGGGGCACCCTTGTCTTTCCAATCCGGGATTAATTCATTGAGCGCTCTTGGTTCAAGCACCGCGCCGGACAAAAGATGTGCACCGACTTCTGAGCCTTTTTCCAGTACGCATACATTGATGTTTTCATCGATCTGTTTAAGACGGATCGCGCAGGAGAGGCCAGCAGGGCCAGCGCCGACAATGACGACATCAAACTCCATGCTTTCCCGGTCTGAACGAATTGAATCTGGCATATAATCCTCTTTATTCTTCTACTTATAAGCTCTCTACCTTACCTTATTTTCCGAATCACCCCTATAGTAAAGTGTATCTCTAAATCTAAAGTGAAGGGCATGAATGTTCATGCAACAAAAAGCCTATATAGCGGCTCTGGAATGGTATATCGATCAAGGTGTTGATGAAGCGCTTCTTGATCTGTCGCTTGACCGACGCCAAAAGGCCGAGCCTTTTCAGGTTTTGACAGAGGAGAGCGATAAAGCGCTATTATCGTCGGCTTCACCGGCCGTTTCTCATACACCTGCTGCACCGTTGGGGCAATCGGAGGCGCTTCAGCAATCCATCAAGATTGCGAAGGAGGCAAATACGTTGGATGAATTGCGCGCCGCGATTGCGGCGTTTGACGGTATTTCATTGAAGAAAACAGCAACAAATATGGTGTTTAGTGATGGTAACCCGAATGCTGATGTCATGTTGATTGGCGAAGCGCCGGGGGCGGACGAAGACAGGCAGGGCAAGCCTTTTGTCGGTGAAACTGGACAGTTGCTTGATCGTATTTTGAGTTCTATTGGCTTGTCCAGAGAAGCAGAAGAACCTGAAAAGGCTGTGTATATCTCAAATATTTTGAACTGGCGACCGCCGGGCAACAGAACGCCCAGCCCAGCAGAGATAGCGGTGAGTTTGCCCTTTATTGAGCGCCATATCGAGCTTGTGCAGCCGAAAATGATTATTCTCTGCGGCGCGGTATCAGCAAAGGCTTTGCTGTGCAAGGAGCAGGGGATTTCAAGGATGCGTAAAATTTTACATAATTATTTGCCTTTTTCCGATGAAGTGCGGGATAATGAGGAAGGTATAGGCGCTATCGCAACCTATCACCCGGCTTATTTGCTTAGAAACCCGGGACAAAAAGCAGCCGTTTGGCATGATATGTGCACTGTAAAGCAAGCATTGCAAAATATGCAAAACACATAAATACCTCTAATTATTATGAAAAATACGTCCTGCTGGACAGAATGGTAAAGACCCTGTAAAAACAGGGCCACAATGAGACATTATATGGAATTGACACACAAAGCGCGCATTGCGTTATCGACGTGTATCATAGGGTTCGCAGCCATCAGCGCAACGCACGGTGTGAGTTATGCGCGGTTGCATAATGCCGAAGGGTTGTCCAATTCAAAAACTGCTGAAGTTACTGTAAAAAAAGAGAAAACAGGATTTCTAAGCTTTGCAGGTCTGTTATTTTCCACACAGAATCACCCTGTTCCTTCGCTGAAGCCTGATTTTGATAACAGAACAGAGCTTTCAATGGCCGATCAAGAGCGTTATAAGGCGATTTTTGCGCTTCAAGCTGCTGGCAATATTAATGAAGCTGATAAAAATATCAATAAAATCAAAAATAAGGCGCTCATGGGACATGTTTTGTACCAGCGTTATATGCATCCAACGGCCTATAAATCCAGTTTTGAAGAGCTTGCAGCCTGGATGGCTCTATATCATGATCATCCGAATGCGTCGGATATTTACAGCCTTGCTGAACGCAAAATGCCAGAAGGGTACAATGGAACGATTGTGCAAGCTTCTACAGGTAAAAAACTGGCCCGTGCACCAGAGCCGGGCATGACGCGCGGTAAAACATACAAATCAAATATGGCGCGGTCATCACAAGAGCAGCAGATTGTTAACCAGTTGTTCAATGATGCAAAAAGAGGCGATATTCATGACGTGCTTGTCGCTGTCAACGAGGCTGAAGAGGCTATGTTGGTTGATGCGATTGAGAAGGATGCGCTTCAGGCAAAGCTTGCTGAGCGCCTTATGTATAGAGGTGAATTTGATCAGGCCGCAGCTTTGGCTGTTGAAAGTGCAGATCGTTCCGGTGATATGGTTCCGATAGCAGGGTGGGTTGCGGGCTTAACGCATTGGAACAAGGGCGAATTCGAAATAGCGGCAAAGTATTTTGAGATGACGGCGACGTCGGACTATGCGTCAGGCTGGAAGAGTGCCGCAGGGGCGTTTTGGGCCGCCAGAGCGCATATGAGAGCGCGCAATGTATCAGAAGTTAGCACGTGGCTTAAAAAAGCAGAAGAACACCCACGAACATTTTATGGGCTGTTGGCGACACGGGCATTGGGCCGCGATTTTTCCTTTGATTGGAGCGAGCCCACATTTACGAAAAAACATTTTGCATTGCTGTCGCGCACTGCTGAAGGGCGCCGCGCAATGGCGTTGGTTAGCTTTGGTCAAACGCACCGCGCGGAAAAGGAGTTGATGGTTGTCGAGCCCGAAAACAAGGCTATGCGTGAAGCTCTGCTCGCCTATGCATTCTATGCGGATCTTCCGGCTTTATCGATGCGTCTCGGTGCGCTTCATCGCGGAGAAAAGGGCAAGCTTTATGATGCCGCACTTTATCCTGTCGGTCCGTGGACACCCCAAGAAGGCTATAATGTTGATCCTGCGCTTTTGCATGCGATTATGCGCCAGGAGTCGCGATTTGACCCATCCGCAGAGAGCCACAGCGGAGCGCGCGGTTTGATGCAGCTTATGCCCACAACGGCGACGTATGTATCGGGTGTAAACAGCTATAAGTCCAGCTCTGGTGTTCATCTTTTGGAGGACCCTGAAACGAACATTGATATTGGTCAGCGCTATGTGAAAAAGCTGCTGAACAGCAAGCAAATCAAGGATGATATGCTGGCGATGCTTATGGCTTATAACGCCGGGCCGGGTAATCTTCAGCGCTGGCAATCAAGCCTGGCGCAGGTGAATGACCCCTTGTTGTTCATTGAGCTTATTCCCATCGCTGAAACGCGTAACTATGTTGAGCGCGTGTTATCGAATTACTGGATTTACCGTGACCGCGATGGTCTGGATACACCCTCACTAGATGCCTTGGCCGCTGGCCGCATTGCCCGCTATGCTGGAATGCCTGGCGAAGTTGAATTGGCTTTAGCCCAGTAAGTAGACGTTATTTCAATAAATCTTTAACCTGATCCCAAAGCTTGGCATCGCCGAGCGCAATAACTTCGCCGCTAGATTTTAGGGTTAGTGGTTTTCCTTGGAAATCTGATATAAACCCACCGGCCCCCTCAATAATGGGAACATGCGCGAGATAGTCGTAGGGTTGCATATTGGCTTCAATTGCAATGTCGAGCATGCCATTGGCCATCAATCCATACATATAGCAATCGCCGCCCCATATCAGCGTGCAGCCCTTCTCAAAATTTTCATAGACTGGCCCGGTGTCTCTAAACATGGCCGGTGTTGTGCTGCAAATGAACGCGTTATCCAAAAGAGGGCAGGGTCTCGTTTTGACAGGTTTGCTGTTAAATGTTGTGGCGATGTCTTTTGCGCCGATCCAGCGTTCTTTGAGGATGGCTTGATCGATTACGCCTAAAATTGGGGCATCATCCTCACATAAGGCGATGAGCGTTCCAAACGTTGGGCGGCCGATAATGAAGGGCTTCGTGCCATCAATGGGGTCTAAAATCCAAGTAAAGCCTTCTTCCGATATTTCTCCC
>CAYGQP010000018.1:0-12470 GCA_964352115.1 uncultured Micavibrio sp.
GGGTTGGGCCATGCGCATTCCGGCCATTGTCTTTTTGCTTTTGCTCGGATTCGTTCTTGGCTCTTTAATGGGGGTCGTGCAACCGGAGATACTCTTGGGCCCCGCGCTACAGCCCATTGTATCCGTTGCTGTTGCTATTATCCTCTTTGAGGGGTCGCTCAGCCTTAATTTCAAGGAAATCAAACAATCGCGGCAAATCGTCTGGCAAGTCTGCTTCATCGGCGGCGCAGTCAGTTGGGCACTCATCACAGCCGCAGGGTATTACCTGGGGGGACTAAGCCTTCCCGTAGCCCTGACGTTCGGCGCCTTATTAATCGTCACCGGCCCGACTGTGATCATGCCACTGCTGCGCAACTCCCGCCTCAATGCCCGTATGGGTAACGTGCTGAAATGGGAGGGCATCGTCAATGACCCCGTCGGCGCGGTGCTTGCTGTTTTGGTCTATGAATATTTCAAGGTTCAAAACAATAGCGGTTTTGAGGCCTCAAACTTTGCGCTTGATGTAGGGTTGGTTATTGCCTCGATCATCATCCTGAGCGTGCTTGTGGGCTGGGGGATCTCAAAAATCATGAATCGCGGCTGGATACCGGAATTCTTAAAACCCACCTTTATCTTATGTTTCGTCGTTGCCTTCTTTGTACTGTGCAACTCGCTTTTGCATGAATCCGGTCTGATTGCCGTTACAATTTTAGGCGTTGTTCTCGCCAATACTGGCGTTACAAGCATCGAAGACCTGAAAAAATTCAAAGAATCAATCACGATTATGTTGGTATCTGGCGTTTTTGTTATTCTTACGGCCAACATCTCACCCGAAGTTTTATTAAATATTGATTGGCGAGGCGCCCTGTTTGTTCTAAGTGTGCTATTCATCGCACGCCCGGTCAGCATGTTCATCGCAGGGCAATACACAAGTTTAACAGTCAAGGAGATGACGCTCCTGAGCTTCATCGCGCCCCGCGGGGTCGTTTGCGCCGCCATCGCCGGTATTCTTGGGCCACTATTGGTTGATGCGGGATATCCAGACGGCGAAAAGCTCCTCCCCCTCGCCTTCGCCATTGTTGTTATGACCGTCTTCCTTCATGGTCTTTGGGCGAAACCACTGGGCCAAAAACTTGGCCTTGCCTTCCCCTCCAAGGATGGTTTGATCATCGTCGGCGCCACCGATTGGACGGTGCAGTTCGCGGAAGTTTTGATCTCCCGTGACATAAGTGTGATGATCGCAGACCGTAACTGGCAAAACCTGAAGGCCGCACGATTGGCCAATATACCGATCTATTATGGTGAGATATTATCCGAGGAAACTGAGCACTCATTAGAGCTTAACCGCTACAACACCCTTCTCGCCGCAACGGGAAATCCCGCCTACAATGCACTTGTGTGTAATTCTTTCGCCCATGAATTCAGCCGCGAACGGGTTTTCCAGCTCTCTATCGATGATGAAGAATTCCATGAACGCCAACAAATGGCTCACACAATGCGAGGCAGAACTTTGGCTTATGAGGGCCTTGATTATTGGGGGTTCTCTAAATTATTCCGCGAGGGATGGCGTTTCAAAACCACAAAAATCAGTAAAAACTTCAATATGAACAACATCAAAGAAATGAAAAAAGACGGAACTGCGAAGTTCATCGGCATGATCAAGGCCTCGGGCCAGCTTCAATTCTTTCAAGCGGAAAATTCAGAAAACCTTAAGGATGAAAACATCGCCATCCTGTTCACGAATGAAACGGTCTCACCGGAAAAAGAGAGCTAACCTGCGCTTCAAAAACCTAAATGTGTCTGAGACAAAATTTTATTGCCCTTGCAAAGCAGCGGCATTTTTAGCAAACTTATAGTTGCGTAATGCTAATAATAAGGAAACATCATGGCCAATATTCTTGTTGTTGATGATCTGGAAGATATCACAGATCTAGTTAAGACATTGCTGGAAAACGAAGGTCACGCCGTTGACATTGCGAACAACGCCAAAAACGCCAAGAAAATTATAAAAGATACCGCGTATGATATCTTAATCACTGACGTGTTGATGCCAGAGGAAAGCGGCATTTGCCTTATTGATGACATTTGCAAAATGGCCAACCAAAACAATAAACCCACAAAAATCATTGTGATGAGCGGTGGTGGCCCTACAATGGAAAAAGGCACTGCCCTTGGCGCCGCATCATTTCAAAGCGACGGGCAATTGAATAAACCCTTTACCAAAGAAGAGCTTGTAAATACCGTGAACCAGATGCTGGCCTCGAATGATTTATAAATATGAAGCACGTTTTATTAATTGATGACCAAATAGACATTCAGGAAATGCTTGCTGACCTGCTGCGCAATCACGGCATCGCCGTAGATGCATACGCCAATGGTGAACAAGCTATAAAACGTCTTAAAGAAAAGACATATGACCTCATAATTACAGATTTAAATATGCCAAAACTCGGCGGTTTCGAATTTATAGAAGACGCTCGGAAAACTGTCTTGAGAGGATTAGACATCCCGTTTCTAATTATTACCGGCGGCAAGGATATGTCAGAGGACCACCTGTACCAATTAGGAAAAGAGATCAATGCCCAAGTCCTAAGGAAACCTTTTTCGAAGCAAGCCTTCTTGGATAGTGTATGCGCAGCCTTTGGCATTAACCCCGCAGATATTCACACGCTTATGGGTTCTTAATTTAATCAAGATCTTGGAATTAAAACCGAGAACGTCGTGCCCTTGTTCATCTGGCTTTTTACCTGAATCGTACCCCCCCATCCCTGAACAACATTAAAACAAATCGCTAGCCCCAAACCGGTGCCCTTGCCTACGTCCTTGGTCGTAAAGAATGGATTAAATATTGAATCCAGATGCTCTGGAGGAATGCCGCAGCCGCTATCGATAACATCAATCTTAACATAGGAACCAGGGTCTAAATTAAGTGCAGCATCCTCCGCTGTGACTTCAAGCAGGTCTAATCGAACAGAAACAAGACCATGATCATCCATCGCATGAGCGGCGTTCATAATAAGATTTGTCATCAAGCGCACAAGATCATGCTTGTTGATCGTAATTTTTGACTCACCCAATTTTTTCTGGCCACTAATGTCAATTGTTGTGGTTTTCGGCAATTGATCCTCAACAATGCTAATCGTCTCTTCAATAACTTCAACAACGCCCAAAAGCTCTTGAGCTTTTTTCTCCTGCCGTGAAAAAACCAGAATATCTTCAACAATAGCCGCCGCTGCATTTGCACTGCGCAAAACTTTATCCAAGTGTTTATAACTTTTTTCATCAGGAGCGAACTTTCCCTGAACAATATCGGCCGCTAAAATTATTGGTTGAAGCAAATTATTGAGCTCATGTGCCACACCCCCGGCAAGGTGCCCCAAAGCTTCCATTTTTTGCTTCTGCCTTTCCTGACTTTCAGCCTCTAATTCATCTGTGACATCCTGACCAGACAGGATAAATTCAATATTTTCCTCATCTGCTATTTCACTATGCTGAATGATGTTCCAGCTTATTGTCTTTTCATTTCCAGCCTTGTCTACAAAGGGAGCTAAAAAGCCTCGACCATTTTCAAATGAGTCTATCATTTTATCAGACAGCAACTCTTCATCACTAAAGGGAAACAAAAAGATCCAGTGGGTATCCAAAATCTCCTGCTCAGTATACCCCGTAATTGCGCATGCAATTGGATTCACAAACGATATGTTTCCGCCCTTTTTGATAACAATGACCATATAGGGCAATTGCTGCATGATAAACTCGTTAAAAGCCCTCTGGCTTTTCAGGCGCTGTTCAACATGCCGCCTTTCAAGTGCATATGTTATGGAGCGATCAACAGAAGACGGTGCGATTTCATTTTTAAGAATATAATCATAAACCCCAAGATCGGCAGATTTATCGTATATATAATGACTATCCATGCCCGTAAGCAAAATAAATGGACCATCAAACCCCATTTCATTCGCCTTCGTTATAAGCTCCAGGCCATTATTATGGCCCAATGTGTAATCAACGATATAAATATCATGCCGCTTTTCCTGAATCGCGCTCAAACCGTCTTCATAAGTTTTTTGCCATTCAATATTGTATTTTTTATCGCCTGGAATTTTGTTAAACACCTGCTCAGCAAGCATAAAGTCTGCCGCATCATCTTCGATAAACAGGAGGTTAATTATCTTCATGTCCTGATTGTGCACCAAGGGCGCTTATTATTTAAGCGCTAAATCATAAAATTACCCAAGGATTTTAAATCGATCATCGTCCTACGTAAAACACGGTCACAAAAAATGTAGTGAACAGTCACAAAAAACGGCAAACTAGAGGCAGTTATGATTGAAAAAAACATCCTTATACTCGCATTGCTCTACAGCCTGAGCTTCATCCTGGGCTTGCTTGTCAATAAGGCAAATTTGCGCGTTAATTACTCTAGAAAACTATTATGCATCCTGTTCTTTTTATTGAGCTTTATGCTTGTTATGCACTTCAATACCGAGCGCACAGCCCTCAGCCTTTTCATGAGCTGCATCGTTCCGTTGATCTGGTTATTTTCATTTATGGAGGTCTTCCGCTCTCGCGTTCGCTTCCTCGCGATTTGTTTCGCCTCCTTTGACCGGCCAGAAGACAGACCATATACAATTCTCTGGATGGCAACGGGACTAGTTGCTGGTTACATTGTTATGTTGTTCATGATCGAATGGCTAAACCTCTACCATGCTGCACATTTGATTTTCATTACGGTCTTTATATCTTCGTTTGGCGATGGTCTGGCGGAACCGATCGGTATTCGTTTCGGCCAGAACAAATACAATGTCCGCGCCCTCTTCACCGATCGCATATATCAACGATCCTGGGAAGGAAGCGCATGCGTCTTCCTTTCCGGTATCGCAGGGATAATCGCCATGCAAAATTACATGACCATGACACAATTTATTTTAATGCTGATTATCATCCCGGCCGCGATGACCCTGACAGAAGCAAAATCGCCCCATACATGGGACAACCCATTTTTACACCTTGTCGGCGGCGCCCTTACAGTCGGCATTCTTGAGCTTAGTCAAATTTTATAAAAGGAGAACTGAAATGATAAATTATGTTACTACCTGTATCACACTATGCGCGGCCCTAATTTGGTCAAAAATGGCGTTTGCCAGAGTCGCTCAGGCCGAACCGACGATGAGCGCGGATATGGTCGCACCTTCGGCCAATTATATGGTCGCACCAGCAAACCCAGGAGCAGCAAAAATCGCACCTATGAACACCATGCCCGTTGAAACCGCAGATCCCTACACGGTTGATCCCATTATCATCGCGCTTGGCCTCTTCACGCTAATGATCCTCGCCTTTGCGATATTTTTGAAAATACGAGAAAAAAAGCAAGGCAACAAAACGAAGTCGCAAAATGATCATGAATAAAAAAGAAATGGTGATCGCGCAGGGATTCGAACCCTGGACCTACTGATTAAAAGTTTGACGGTATAGAAGGCCAGCATTCCTCGCCATTTCTCCACAGCCCCTATATAGCTTTATTTATAAAGACAGTTGCACTCATCGTTACTCATGATATTCTGTAGCCAATGTTGCCAATCTGTAGCCAGCGTGTAGCCAAAGGACAATATGCCCAGCAAAAAAATCACCATTTCCAGCGTCAAAGCCTTGAGCCCAGGACAAACAATCTGGGACACCGAATTAAAAGGTTTTGGGTGCAGAGCCCGATCAAGTGGAAAAGTCTTTGTATTCAAATACACCTTTAGCAATCGCCAGCGTTTTTACACGATAGGTCGCTGGGACGGAGGCCTAACACCAGATCAAGCTAGACGTAAAGCTGAGAACCTTAGAGCACAGATCAATAATGGCATTGATCCGATGGCTGAAAAGCAACGCGTCAAAGCGATACCCCTAACGAAAGACGCTTTTGAAAAATATCTAGAAGAGATCAAGGCCAAACGAAGCAAAAGAACACATGCTGAATACCAACGCTTGTTCGAGAAATTCATAAAACAACCACTCGGCAATTATAAAGTGAACGCTATTAGCCAGCCGGACATTGCACGAATCCACAACGACCTGAAAGATACACCTTATCAAGGGAACCGCGTCCTTGCTGTATTATCCAGCTTCTTTTCCTGGTGTATTGCAAACCGCCATAAAGACGATCAGATCAATCCATGCCTCCTTATAGAAAAATACAAGGAGAAAGGGCGTGAGCGCTTGTTAAGTGAACAAGAGCTTTTCCAGCTGGGTAAAGCCCTAAATGCTTATGAAGAGGAGCAGCGGTTTATCAAACCCATGAAACATCAAAAGAAAAAAGATGACCCTGAAATCAATATCATTACTCCATATGTCACGGCGGCCATACGCCTTATCATCATGACCGGCGCAAGGGTCAATGAGATTCTATCGCTCAAATGGGAAAACGTAGATTTCAGGAACAAACAAATAAGGCTTCAGGAATCTAAGACTGGTGCTAAATCCATATATTTAAGTGCCCCTGCCCTTCAACTTCTCAGCGAGATACCGCGTATTCAGGGCAACCCCCATGTGATCTGCGGACGTAATGAAGGCGCACACCTGGTCAATATCAAAGATCCCTGGCGTAAAATCAGAAAGTCCGCTGGACTGGATGATGTTAGGCTTCATGACTTACGTCACAACTACGCAAGCACAGCCGTTGCCGCTGGCCAGCACCTTAAAGTCATAGGCACCCTACTCGGCCATAAAGACACACAAACAACTGAACGTTACGCACATTTAGCAAACGATCCTTTGCAAGCGGCCAATGAGTTAATCAACAAGCGTATATTGGAGGCCATGAGCCAAGAACTTGATGAGGGTAACATTGTAAAATTGCAAGGCTAGGCTGATCCCCGAAAAGAGACACACCGCATCTCTCCTGCCTGCAACAATATGCGGATACACCAAGCGGAGGCAACATGACTGATCCCTTTCAAGAGACAAAATGGAATTTAATTCAGACCTGGCTATGGATTTACTTACAAGACAGCGACTTTATCAAAAAGCATTGGGGAGAAACACACGAAGACAAAAACACCACCGGATTAAAGGTAATGGCTGCGCTCTATAAAACCCGAAAAGAAGGCGTATATAAAATCAAAAAACACATGGATGGTGAGGAGGTATTAGAGTCATACCCCTTTCCAGAAGAAAATTTTATTTCAAAATTGAAAAACGGCGAGATAAAGGCGTGGGGTTCCAAAGATGAAAGCCAAGAGATAAATGAAATCCCTGCCGAGCAGTGGGAAAATCTTATACTTCTCTACGAACCACCCAGAGCTTCTTCAAGGCTCAATAGCCTAAATAAAAACAAAGGATGGCATAATCTGAGATTTAGGAAAGCAGACATCATCAAATATTGGCCCATTAACCCCATAACAAAACAAGCAAGGCAAACAAAAAAAGCTGTCCCACAAAGTAAACTAGATGAAATGAAGAAATGGTACAACGGCCACCAAAGAAATAAAAATCAGTCATACAAAGACGACAGAAAAGCCATAAGAGGCCAATTCCCTGAGTATAGTCTTGATGATAGTAGCATCAAAGATATTAGAGGCCCTCGCAAAACTGGCAGACCTACGACTAAAAAACCTCCCCTAAAAGCTTCCAACTAAAACGTCCCAGCAAAATTCTCGTTAGGGAGATAGGGATATTTTCATTTAATTGCAAACACTTAGGATGAATGCAAACATATAAGCATGACTAAGAAACAATGCGATTAAATTTAAAAACTTTAGGAGGTTTTAAGCATGCAATACCTAACAGAAACACAATTAGCTGAAATGACAGGGCGCAGCATAAAAAGCTGGCAAAGAGATCGGAGCAAAGGCGGTGGAATTCCTTTTATTCGTTGTGGCGGGAAAATTCTTTATGACATGGAAGACGTTACCACTTGGATGAATAGCCGCAAATTCCAATCAACCTCAGAATATGTGGGGGCGTAATGAAACAACCAGATACGCAAAACGCCGCTGGTCAGAGCGGCGCTTCGAATGTTGTTCATTTATTCGGACAGAACACATCGAAGTTTAAAGAAAATTTAGAGCGCACGCAAGTTCCTGCACTTACTTCAAGGCTTTTGATAGCCGATAAATTCTCTGCTTACCACAGAATGTATGAGGAAACTAAGTCTCCAGCGATTTTGGAAGCATGGCTGAGTGATATTGCGCTTTGCAGAATGGGAGGTGCTAATGTCTGATCTCATTTCTTTCTGGTTAAACCAATGCAACCCAGCGTCAAAGAAAACCTACGATTTGCTTGCGCAATACCAATACAACCACGATTGGATTAAGCACGGCGATCTTGGTGGCCTTAACGTCAAAACCTCTGGCAAGTATTTTGAGCCAGATGAGTGCGGTGAATACATGATTGCTCAGGGTATTTGGTATGACCAGCCCTCGCTAAGCAATTGGGTAGACGAATCGATGTTGTTTGATGTTATCGCTTGGCATCCTGAAGAGCCAAAGCGTGTGTATTTCTATCGTGGTGAACCGAGCCTTATCCTTGGTGAAAGATTCATGTTTGAGGCCAACATATTAGGCAAACCCCTCATGCTTAAGCGCTCGCCGTTTGATTGGCTCAAGAGTGGGTGCGAGGGATCTGTGTTGCTCGATAAGCATAGCTTGAGCCGTCTCTATGGATTAAACGATGTTGTTTGTACAGACGTTGATCATGGCGAACGCATACAAGCTGCGTTGTCTCAACGTTATCTTGAGAATATCCCGAACATCTCAATCCCATCAGGCATGAGGGGCGCGGCATGAAAACTATTCCCCTTGAACAGGCAAAAATTGATCTCGATAAGACGCTAAAGGCATTTAATATTGCAGATTTTTTAGGCCTCGAGATTCCACCTCGTGAAGATATTTTATCGCCCATTTTGCAAACGCAAAGCCTCTCAATGCTTTATGCGAAGCGCGGCATCGGCAAAACGCACATTTCTTTAGGCATTGCATACGCGATAGCTTCTGGCGGTGAGGTTTTAAAGTGGACCGCGAACAAGCCTCGTAAAACGCTTTATATCGATGGTGAGATGCCTGCAACAACGATGCAAGAACGTTTGGCGCAAATCGTAAAAGCACACGATAAAGAAGCGCATCCAGATTACTTCACCCTTCTTACCCCTGATATGCAGAAACTGGGCATGCCTGATCTTTCGACACCAGAGGGACAAGAACGATATGAGCCTTTCATCAAAGATGCTGAATTTATTGTCATTGATAATATTTCAACTCTAGCCCGCACAGGAAAGGAGAACGAAGCCGAAGGCTGGCTCCCTATTCAAGCCTGGGCGCTTGATCTAAGGAGCAAGGGCAAATCAGTGATGTTTGTTCATCATGCGGGCAAAGGCGGCCAGCAGCGAGGTACAAGCCGCAGAGAGGATGTACTTGATCTTGTTATGACCCTGAAACACCCGGAAGACTATAACGCTGAAGAAGGGGCGCGGTTTGAGGTGCATTTTGAAAAGGCGCGGAGTCTAACAGGATCAGAAGCCAAGCCCTTTGAAGCTAGCCTTGGGCCAAACGGTTGGTCTTTTAAAAACATTGAAGATGTAGAGATGAATAAGGTCGTAGAGCTTAAAGAGCAATATCGCCTGTCTTACCGTGAGATCGCACAAGAGATTGAGGGCATGAGCAAATCAAAAGCTCAACGTTTGTACGACAAGTATTACGAACAGAAGTTTAATTCACATAAACTGTCCCAGCGTCCCACGCCTATAGAACGGGACAGTGGGACGCCTTCACAAAAAGCAGGACAATCTCTGGGACAGGAGGTGGGACAATGAGCCTAAAAGCATTAGCCAGTAAAGTTTTAGGTCGGGACACGCTTGGGACAAATGCTGGGACACCTTGCAATGAACTGTCCCAAAGCCAAATAAGCGTGGGACAGACTAATGGGACGGTTGTTTATCTCACTCCCGAAATGTTTGAAGCCTATGAGGAGCGTGCAGCGATCATTGAATATGACGCTGGGCTATCACGGCAAGAGGCTGAAGCAGCAGCCTTGAGCGACTTTATGGAGAAGAACGATGAGCAAGAAACTTAAAGATATGGATGTAGTATCGATGGATTTTGACTACATAGCCCATCTCGATGAATTGCACGCAAGGGCCATTCTAGATGGGGATATATATTGGGCAATTGCCTTGCAAGAGTTAACGGGAGAAATACTTGGGTTTTTACCGCCACCAACAGAGCAATAACACCCCCTGGGGGGACCCCTTTGCGATCTGAAAAGCCGCGCCTAGACCCCAAATATATTCCAGCGAAAATTGAAACGGAAAAAATGGAGAGACAATGGAAGAGAATGCAGAAGATTTACCTGATTTAAAGCCTCAAGAGAAAGAGTTTGTAAGGCTATTGATGTTTGATACATCGGTTAATGGTGATGCTACCGAAGCCTATCGTCAGGCCTTTCCTGATAGCAAAGCAAAAAAGGAATCTATGTGGGTGCTAGCTTGTGAGCTAAAGAAGTCTGATCGTGTTCAACAATGGATCAAAGCCTTAAGAGTAGCGGGTATGGATTCGCTGTTAATGTCCAAAGAGAAATATCTTGCCGAAGTCCAGGCTCTTATTGCGGAATGCAAGCAGTCTGGCAATTACGGGGCCGCTGCAAACCTCATGAAAGCCTATGGTCAGTGTGCAGGGTACTACGTGGAACGCAAAGAAATCATGCATACGCGCAAAGATGAGATCACAGTGCTAATGGCGCTTATAGATCCTGATAAACCCCACACAATAGAGTTTGCCTTAGGGGAGGCCAAAACACTAGGCCTTGAACACAAACTTGTGCAAAGCTTGGAGGATAAGGGCTTATATGTGCCAGAGGATATTAGTTAAGGGAGCATTAAGTTGGGCAATATCGTGGAATCTGTCTATTATCGCCCTCTATGTTTATCAATTTGAAACGAATTCTTTTTTAGAACCGCGAGCATGACTACAAAGAACAACATCACATGCAAACTAACTGGCACTGTGGGGCCAGGAATAAAAAGCCACATTATTCCTAAATCGCTTCTTGGCCCACATAATCCAAACACGGTAGTTGTCGGTGACAAGATGCACTACAAAAGGATCAGAAACGGCTTATATGATCCAGGAATCGTGACTGCTGAAGGTGAAAAAATCCTAGAAAAGCTTGATGATTATGCGTCCAAGCTTCTTATCAATGGAGAATACACAGTTCATCATTACCCTGAGGAGACAATCGAAAAACTTAAACAGAGAGGCAAACCTGTTATCAGCACTGAGGCCGCAAGGATTTATAACGATTATGATTACACAACCTTAAAACTTTTTTGTTTATCCGTTCTATGGCGTATGTCGATATCAACAAGAAATGAGTTAAATGGAGTTGAATTAGGGCCGCATCAGGACACAATAAGAGAGATGATCTTAAACCATGATGCCAGAGATCCAGAAACATACTCAGTCAATATGTTTTACTTCGTGGAAGAATACACAGAAGGCATGGTTCTTTTTCCAGTTAAAGAGAAGTTTGATGGCGTCAACGTCTACAGACTCCACATGGGCAGATATATGGCGTTAGTAAAAATAGACAAAAGACCCACCCTACCCGAGCATAGAAAAATTATACTCAACCCCAGCACTCCCTTAGCTCTTTGCGCAAGACAGTACACAACAGGTCCAGAAGCTGACCTTTTTCATACAAGTTTTGCAAAGGGATCATGGAAAGTTCCGCATTTGTTTCATAAAGAAGACTAAAAAAAAGAGGCTGTCAACGCTCCAAACTACAAGTTTCTTGTCGGGATGTTTGTTGGCTCTGATGTTGGAGTTTCTGGATTCGCATCATGCTCCTGACCAGCATTTGCCCAGGCATTTCCGAGCTCACCTTTAGGCCCTATGCCATTATCGGCTTGTTGGTTTTGCCAGTCTTTGAGCTCACCTTTGAATAGCGCCAGCTCTTCTTTGGCGGATTCCAACATTTTAATGTTTGTTCGTGCATCATTCCATAGCGCATCGCGCTCTGCGCCAACAAACCAGCCATCATGCTCATCTTCAATCTGAATTTGCTCTTCTAGGGCTAAATCAATCATCCGTTCAAATTCGGCAATATTTTTTGGATTTGTCCAATCAATCTCATCGAGATTGGTAATACGATACCCATCATGCTGGCTGTTCCGTTCAATCTCGCCAACCAAAACTGTGTCCCGCATCATGTCTGAAAAGCGCATGGATGAGAGCATGCATTGCTTATAATCTGCGATTGATGGGCGATCAGATTCACGGAACTTTTCCGCCTCGGTCATGTCGTCGATTAATTCGCGTGTATCTTCGTGAATACGGCGAACTTCAATTGCCCGTTCTGCAACCAAGCCAGTACCGATAACAGCCGCGCCAACGACAATCACAGGGGCTGCAACGGCAGCCGCGCCAGTCACAATTGTTCCACCAGCCGCTGCACCAAGGAATCCCGTACCACCAAGCAACGCGCCTGTGCCAAGACCTGCGCCTGCTGCCCCC
>CAYGQP010000019.1:0-3106 GCA_964352115.1 uncultured Micavibrio sp.
TGAGTACAGTCATCAAAATCTCTGAAATAATAATCCAGCTTACCTTTTACGAAATATAAAATATTCAATGGATTAAACATGTAAAAATCTTCCTTTTAATTATCCCTTATCTCACACAGCGGGTATGATACCGGATGCGATGGGAAAATTGTACCCGCCCATTCCTTTAAATTCTCACGGCTCATTCCTGCGGCCTTGTTGACGCGCGGAGCATATTGCGAACAAAAGACATCAGGCCGCAACTTAGCCGCATCTTCGGAAATCTTGTTGGCATATCCTGTGCGCAGATCATTAAGGCGCTTCTCCGGCACTCCCTGACCTTGGGCCTCATAAAACGCGATCAGCTTTTGTTCGTACTCGGCGAATAAATCAGCATGCTCGGCCGTAAATTCCCGGTATGTCAAATAAAGATTATCCCCATCATGACGCTTGCTCATGTGCTGACAATTTAAACCAATAACCATCAACTCACTATGAATGCGAATACCTTGATCCGCCTCCGCCATTTCGGGGGAATAACAGGCTGCCTGAGCGACTGAGACACTTAAAAGTGAAACACTAAGAAATCCAAGGCACAAAATAAAAATAAATCGCATTATATAATCTCAACTGCGGTAATTAAAGGTTGCCCTCCGAAATGAGCCAGAAGATTTTCAACAACCAAAGCGCCCATCTTCGTGCGGGTTTCGACGGTATCTGACCCAATGTGCGGCAAGAGCACGACGTTATCCATAGGAATGAGCTCCGGCGGAACATATGGTTCTTTTTCATATACATCTAAACCCGCTCCGGCGATAGACTTATTGGTCAAGGCAACCAATAAATCCTGTGTATGAATAACAGACCCGCGCGCAATATTGATCACAAAACCCGATGGGCCAAGCGCCTCTAGAACCTCATGATTGATGATATGACTTGTCCCCTCACCGCCCGGACAAGTGAGCATAAGAACATCACTGGCGGCCGCCATCTCCTTAAGATCTGGATAATATTGATATGGCTGATCGGCTTGCTCATGTCGCCCATGGTAAACAATGTTCATCTTGAAAGCCTTCGCGCGCTCCGCAACCGCTTTCCCAATACGCCCAAGCCCGACAATGCCCATCGTCTTCCCAACAGGTGTTGTCCCATATGGCAGCTTCGACCCGGGTTGCCACACACCCGCGCGTACAAATGCATCGCCCTCAACCCCCTTGCGCATACAGGCCAGCATCAGAAATATACCGGTATCAGCGGTATCATCGGTCAGAACATCAGGCGTATTCGTCACACGAATATCGCGGCTATTGGCTAAATCCAGATCAACATGATCGACACCTACCGCCCCTACACAAATGATTTCCAGATTTGGCAATGCCTCAATCAAATTCGCCGTAACGGGCGTTAATACAGTAACAATGGCCCTGATATCGTTTTGATATTTGCGAATAATCGCATCAGGATCGGGCTTCTTCAAGCGAACAACTTCGAAACAGTCCTGCAGCGCCTTAAGCTGACCGGGATGCCCGGAATCCATCATCAATATCGTTTGTCCACTCATAAAATCTTGATTTTCGTCCATGAAGTATGATTTATAGAGCCACTATGAAAACACAAAACAACAAAAAACTCTACATCAAGACATGGGGCTGTCAGATGAACGTCTACGATTCAAATCGTATGACTGATATCCTGAGCGCTTTGGGCTATAAAACCGTCGATAAGCCTGATGATGCTGATATGGTCATCCTCAATACCTGCCACATCAGAGAAAAAGCCACAGACAAAGTGTTTTCAGACCTTGGCCGCTTGCGCCCGCTCAAGGAAGCCAAAGAGGCCAAAGGCGAAAAAATGGTCATGGCCGTTGCCGGCTGCGTAGCCCAAGCCGAGGGCGATTTTATCATGGAACGGGCACCCTATGTAGATATGGTCTTTGGCCCGCAAACATATCACGAACTGCCCGAAATGATGATCAAGGCAACGGGTGAGCGCGTTGTGAATACAGAGTTTCCGACAGAGTCAAAATTCGATGCCCTGCCGGAGGAACATAAATCACAGGGCGTATCAGCCTTTCTCTCTATTCAAGAAGGTTGCGACAAATTCTGTACCTTCTGTGTCGTCCCATATACAAGAGGGGCGGAATACTCTCGCCCTGTGGATAAAATTGTGGATGAAGCCAAGGCGCTTGTGGATAACGGCGCGAAGGAAATCACACTTTTAGGACAAAACGTCAATGCCTTTCATGGCGATGGGCCAGACGGCAAAACATGGGGCCTTGGCCGCTTGATTGAAGCTGTTGCAAAGATTGATGGTCTGGAGCGTATCCGCTACACTACCTCCCATCCAAGGGATGTGGATGACGAGCTTCTTGAGGCGCACGCAAATGTCGATAAACTTATGCCATTCCTGCACCTCCCGGTACAATCCGGCTCAGATAAAATCCTCGAGGCGATGAACCGCAAACACACAAGCGATCATTATCGTGATGTTATTGCTAAGCTGCGCAAGGCCAGACCTGACCTTGTTTTCTCTTCCGATTTCATCGTCGGCTTCCCTGGTGAGACAGAGCAGGATTTCGAAGACACCATGCAGCTTGTGCGTGATGTTGAGTTTGCATCATGCTATTCCTTTAAATATTCGGCCCGCCCCGGCACACCAGCCGCCAACATGCAAAACCTTGTTCATGACAAGGTCGCAACGGACAGACTTGCTCGCCTTCAAGGGCTGCTGAATGAGCAGCAAATTGCCTTTAACGAAAGCTGTATCGGCATGACCCTGCCCGTTCTGTTTGACCGTAAAGGTAAAAAAGAAGGCCAGCTGGTTGGACGGAGCAATTTCAATCAATCCGTATACGTCACAGGCAACGATCGTCTAATGAATCAAATCATCGACGTCAAAATTACCGAGGGCTTTGATAACTCAATGACGGGCGAAATTATAATTCGCGAAACAATCGCTGCTGAGTAAAATTTATGGATCATTCAAACCCTCAGCAAATACCTTATGGGACATTGGATCTGTAAAAAAACTTGACGCTTTTTTCATAACATGATTTAACGCAGCTTTAGACATAAAGCATACAGAGAAAAATGCCTGAAATTAGCCAAAAGATCAAAGAGAAGATAGA
>CAYGQP010000019.1:3116-11185 GCA_964352115.1 uncultured Micavibrio sp.
GATAGAAGATTGCATTGCAAGAAGTGGCGTTGAATGGATAGACAACCTCATACTTCAGCTTCATGGAAAAACAGAAGAAAAAATTGATTTGGGAGACTATTGGGGCTCGTACGAATTTTTATGTGCTATTTCACAAGAGATAGTTCGTCAGAATGCCGCTCAATTCCTGAAGGATCTCATAATACGCTCAGTTGATAAATCACTCATATTGAATTTACCCGCAGGTGAAGGTAGGACAATATTAGATGCAGCAGAGCTAAACGAAAAAAATGAGCTCGCCGAAGCTGCGAAAAATCTGGGCTTTGAGCGCTCCATTGTTGACATGGAAACTGATCAAGGAAAAAAATTGTGGGATGAATACGCTGTTGCGTCTGAGCACGTTGGCTCCATAAAATATCTAGACGATTTAATCAGTGCTGCTAGAGACGGCGTTTTGGAAATATCAGACATTAATGCACTCATAGCCAAGATCATAGAGAAAACAATATGGTCAGGGGACGAAGACTTTGCGGCACAGGTGTTTGATAAAATTTATTGGATTGACGCTGACGAAGAACATATAGTTTCTCTAGAGTTATTAATCAATCTATCAAATGAACGGGAATCTTACGCAATCTCACGAATGATACACGATTGGATGAATGACATTCAAAATGAACCGGATTCCGAGCCAGTCAAAACTTTGAGTATCCTTCCAAGACCTGAAGATCATATGTAAAGTTTAAGTTTTCTTTACGAATTCAACGTAAAAATGGTGTATAATAAGGAATACAAAGGATTTGTAAAAAACGGGAGCTGTTTTTGGTCAAAAACCACACTTTAGAATTTGAAAACAAGGAGTTAGTCCCTCTTCTCTTTGGCGAACATAACGCCCACATCAACTATATAGAAAAAAAACTCGGCATTAACATTGCTGATCGCGGCAATATTTTAAGTCTGTCAGGCGCTGGGAACAGTGTAAAACTTGCTGAAAAGGTTTTAAATACACTCTGGACAAAGCTTGAAAAGAAACAGGATATAGGCTTGGCCGAAATTGACGCCGCGCTTCGGTTTGTTGAGGATGGCCCTAAAAACAAGAAAAAGATCTCAAAACAAATGACAAATGAAAAGTTACTCATCAAAACATCCAAAAAAAGCATCTCACCCCGATCACCTAATCAGGCGAAGTACATTGAGATGATACAAAATTATTCCATGGTTTTTGGACTTGGCCCAGCCGGAACGGGAAAAACTTATCTTGCCGTCGCGCAAGGGGTTTCAATGTTCCTGGAAGGAAAAGTAGAGCGCCTCATCTTCACCCGCCCCGCAGTTGAGGCCGGAGAGCGCCTGGGATTTCTGCCGGGCGATATGAAAGAAAAAGTCGACCCATACCTGAGGCCCATATACGATGCCATGCACGATATGATGCCATGGGATACAATGATGAAGAAAATGGAGACTGGAGAAATCGAAGTCGCGCCCCTGGGGTTCATGCGGGGTCGAACGCTCAGCAACGCTTTCGTAATCCTGGACGAAGCGCAAAACACAACAACCACACAAATGAAAATGTTTCTGACCCGCATGGGCGAAGCATCCCGCATGGTGATTACGGGCGATCTCTCACAAACAGATTTACCGAGACACCAAAAATCAGGGCTCCGCGATGCTGTTGAAATATTGGAAGGAGTCGATGAAATTGGCTTCCTTCGCTTTGCCAATAATGACGTTATTCGCCATCCTCTTGTCAGTAAAATCGTCAATGCGTATGATCAACAATCATAAAGCCTGAATTATATAATCATGATCGAAATTGATATATCCACACATGCCGGAAGCTGGCCTGACGTCGAAGATCTAATAAAGGCCGCCATTCATGAAACAGCGAGGAAATTCGATCTGAAAGCACACGACGTCAGTATCGTGCTGGCTGATAATGCATTTATTCAGGATTTAAACAAAACATATCGCGGTCAGGATAAACCAACGAACGTATTGTCATTCCCTCAGGACATTGAAGAAAGCCTTGGTGATGTTATTTTGGCTTTGGAAACGCTCAACAAAGAATGTAAAGAGCAAAAAAAATCGTTCAACGATCACCTGCAACACCTAGTTGTGCACGGTTTTTTACATCTTTTGGGCCACGACCATGAACAAGATCATGAAGCCGAAGAAATGGAAGCGTTAGAGATTGAAATTTTGAATGGCTTGGGTGTAAAAAACCCTTATGAAGCCGAAAAAATTATGTCATAGTAAATTAATATAAAAACCATGTTGAAAATGCCTGAAAATCAAGAAGACCCTCCTAGTATGACCGCTCGCCCGAAACAGGACGAGCGTCAATTTGTGCGTGATAATTTTGCACAACCTGAAAAGGACAACAAAAAAGCCAAGGGCCTTTTGGTTTGGGTCAAGTCGATATTTAAGTCAGACCCTGACCCAACCCTTCGTGAAACAATCGAAGAATATATCGAAGATCAAGACGATCAGGAATCAGAAGACTCACTGACTCAACATGAACGAGAGCTATTTTCAAATCTTTTAAAGCTTGTTGATATGCGCGCAACAGATGTCATGGTGCCGCGCGCAGATATATTTGCGCTCGACATCAATATTTCTCAGAAAGAACTGTATGAGACACTGAAGGGCAAAAAGCATAGCCGCATTCCTGTCTATGAAGGAACACTGGATGAAGTGATTGGCACGGTTCACCTAAAGGACCTTCTCGCCAATATTGCAGAAAACAAAAAAATCACAATTAAGGATATGGTCACCGACCTTCCCATTGTCGCGCCATCAATGTCTGTATTGGATCTACTTCTGGAAATGCGCAGAAACAAAAGACACATGGTCCTGGTTGTTGATGAATATGGCGGCATTGACGGGCTTGTTACCATTGGTGACATCATCGAAGCTATTGTTGGTGAAATCGAGGACGAACACGATGTACCGGAAGAGATTGATCGCATCACAGAGCGCGAAGACGGCTCAATTCTCGTAGACGGGCGTCTGGACATTGACGAATTTGAGGACAAATTTGGTTCACTTCTGTCCGATTCAGAAAAAGAAGAAAGCGATACTATGGGTGGCCTTGTCTCTGCCTTGGCAGGGCGTGTACCTGTTCGCGGTGAAGTCTTGACTCATAATACTGGGATGGTATTCGAAGTTATGGATGCCGATCCGAGACGAATTCATCGCCTCAAGATCAGAAATATCCCAAACACATTTTAGGATTATACTTTGATATCGCTTAATCGCCCCAAGGACTTTTTGTCCCGCACATTCAGCATGGCCGTAATCTGTTTATTGGCGGGTATAGCCACGGCATTCTCAATGGCTCCGGCGTATATCCTTGTGACCCTGGTCATCGGGTTATCCACTCTTTATATATGCTTGAATAAAGCCAGCTCACCAAAATGGTGTTTTATTTTTGGTTGGTTATTTGGTTTTGGATATTTCACGTTCAGCCTCTACTGGATCGGAAATGCCTTACTGATTGAGGGCAATCCGTATAAATGGGCGTGGCCCCTTGCAGTAACAGGCCTACCCGCACTCCTCTCATTCTTCGTTGCGCTACCTTGTTATTTGCACAGAAAGCTTATGCCTTCCGAAAACTTAGCCAGCTTCTTTACCTTCATCGCTTTCATATCCACTTTCGAAATCCTTCGTGGTTATGTATTTACAGGCTTTCCATGGAATCTGTTTGGATACGCATGGGGTGAAGCGCTTACCGTTGCTCAGTTCACATCACTACTTACAATATACGGCCTCAGCACCTTCACCATTTTCTGGGCCACTGTGCCTGGCCATATCCTGGTCACAAAAGACAAAAATCAGAGTGTAATTTTAATCGCAATAGTTCTGGCAAGCTTTCTCTGTGTTTACGCCTATGGAAATTCAAAGCTCAATCAAAAAGTTGAGCATCACGAAGATACGTATATTCAAATCGTTCAAGCCAATATTGCCCAAAATGAAAAATGGGAAAGAGATAAAATATGGGAGCACTTTCAAAAACACATTGACCTCTCAGCCCCAAAGGACAAAGGCGATGATAATCAGACAACCATTATCGTCTGGCCAGAAACCGCTATTAGCTTCCATGTCTTGAATGATCCATCAGCCATAACAGAAATACAAAACATGCTGAATGAACACTCTGGGAAAGCATACCTCCTTACCGGGCTTTTGGACTTCGACAAAAAAAACCAATCCTACACAAATTCGATTATTATGATTGATCAATCCGGGAGGATCTCAAACCTATACAACAAACATCATCTGGTTCCATTTGGTGAATATATCCCGTTTCAAAACTGGATCCCTATCCCAACGGTGACACAATTCAACGGCCTCAAAAGTGGCCTCGGACCTCAAAAATTCACCCTTCCAAACAGCCTTAGCTACGCTGCCGCCATATGTTACGAAATCATATTTCCGGGCGAACAGATTTCGCGAGGGGATCGCGTAGATATGATAATCAATGTCACAAATGACGCCTGGTATGGTGACAGCGCTGGCCCTTATCAGCACTTTGCCAAAGCGCAATTTAGAGCGATTGAAAATCAGGTTACTACGATTCGTTCTGCAAATACTGGATTTTCAGGTTTGATCTATCCAAATGGCATAGCTAAATTTAAATCTGAACTCTTTTCGAGTTATTCAGAAAAAATTCTCCTACCAAAAGGCTTTAATGAAGAACGTTTTGGTCCAAATAAAAAAATCGTTATTTGGCTTGGGTTTTTGATTGGTGTTATAACTTTAGGGTATATACAAAAGAGAGTAAATTTAAAGTAGTGATTGTCCGCAAACCTCTATTAGATACCTCAGGTTAGTTGAAACACCCTAAAAGATTGCAGTATTGATATTTTAGTATGCTTAAAAGTTTATTATTACAAGAATAAGATTTTAAGCTGTTTGAAATTGAGTAAGGCAAAAATAAAATGACTGAAAAAAAGAAAAAGACCAAAGGCGGACCTGATCCTGTTGACAAACATGTTGGCAATAGGCTTCGTGTACGACGTTCTTTGCTCGGATTAAGTCAGGAAAAGCTCGCGGAAGCGATCAGCCTTACTTCTCAGCAGATTCAAAAATATGAAAAAGGCATGAATCGCATTAGCGCAGGGCGTCTTTTTGAATTCTCCAAAATCTTGGGTGTGCCTATAACATATTTCTACGATAAAATTGAGGGCAACCTCTCAAGCCCAGCTAACTATGGACTTTCTGATAATGATCAAGACGAGTTTGTAGGGGAAGATATCATGCAAAGTAAGGAAACTCTAAATATCCTGCGTGCGTATTACACCTTCAAAGACCCCTCAGTCAGAAAAGAAATCTATAAGTTCATCAAGACCATGGCCGATCAGCGCGGCGAAGATTAGATATTTTTCCTAATTTATGACTTGAACCATGCCCTCTACCGTTTTAGGGTGGCTGAATGCTCATTGGAGTTTATGATCAACAGCGAAGAAAAGAGAGTTACACCTATGTCATTATCTCTAGCAGGACAAACAGAAATGCAAACTAATCAGAAGCCAAATACTGAAGCTGGCTCTAGCCTTAAAGATTTCATCTTCACCAGTGAGTCTGTATCCGAAGGCCACCCCGATAAAATTTGTGACCGCATATCCGATACAATCGTTGATTTGTTTATGGAAGCCGACCCAGAGTCACGCGTTGCCGCAGAAACACTTGTCACAACAGATACCGTAGTGATTGCTGGCGAGACAAGAGGACCAGACAGCGTCTCTCGTCATGTGATTGAGGAAGCAACCCGTGCAGCCATTAAGGACATTGGCTATGCGCAAAAGGGATTTCATTATGACGATGTAAACATCGACATCCGCCTTCACAAACAATCCGTTGATATTGCACAGGGCGTTGACTCCGGCGACAACAAAGATGAAGGCGCCGGTGATCAGGGCATTATGTTCGGTTACGCCTGCACAGAAACTGACGTGCTTATGCCCGCCGCTATTCATTACTCTCATGCAATTTTAAAAAGCCTTGCTGATGCACGCAAATCCGGTGATCTTGCAATATTAGGCCCTGATTCAAAATCACAAGTCACACTCCAGTACAAAAATGATCAGCCGGTTGGCGCAACCTCTGTGGTGGTCTCAACGCAACACGAAGATGGTTTGAGCCAGCAAGATGTTCGTGACGCCGTTATGCCTTACATCGAAAAAACACTCCCCGATGGATGGATGCCACCTGCGAATGAAATCTACATCAATCCCACTGGCCGTTTTGTTATCGGCGGACCAGTCGGTGATGCTGGATTAACAGGCAGAAAGATCATTGTTGACACATACGGCGGCGCAGCCCCTCATGGCGGCGGTGCATTTTCCGGTAAGGACTGCACAAAGGTTGACCGCTCCGCAGCATACGCTGCGCGCTATCTTGCTAAAAACGTGGTTGCCGCAGGTTATGCCACGGGCTGTACAATTCAGCTGTCCTATGCGATTGGCGTATCTAAACCGCTCTCGGTTTACCTGAATACACATGGAACAGGAAAAGCCCCAGAGGCAAAAATCGTTGAGGCACTGCAAAAGCTGGTTGACCTCAGCCCGCGTGGTATCCGTCAACATCTTAAACTGAACCGTCCGATCTATGCGCGCACAGCCGCCTATGGTCACTTTGGACGACAGCCAGATGCTGATGGTGGGTTCTCATGGGAAAAAACTGATCTGACGGATGAGCTTCAAAAACTCATTGGATAGTCCGAAACAATCTGAAAAACCTCAAAGCCAGTTTTACGGTCGCAAACTAGGACGTCCCATTAAGGGCGAACGTAAAGCTGCGCTTGAGGCTAAACTTCCGAAATTAAAATTTTCCAGAGCAGATCTTGCCGCTGCGGCCAACCTCTGCCCATCTTCTTTGTTTCATGCTAACCATCTGATGACATGGATGGAAATCGGATTTGGCGATGGAAAACACCTTAAGGGTATGATGGATCAACACCCTGATGTGAATTTCATTGGCGCAGAACCTTTCATAAACGGGATGTCAACGTTCCTGAAGCTCATAGACACCGCAGACGAAACACGCCTCCGTGTTCACATGGACGACGCCATGGAGGTTGTGCGCGCACTCAAAAGCAGTTCAATCGAACGGCTTTATATCTTAAACCCCGACCCATGGCACAAAAAACGCCACCACAAACGCCGGATTGTGAATCCTGAAAACTTAAATGAATTTGCCCGCATCCTGAAGCCTGAAGGCTTATTAGTCATGAGCACGGATGTCCCCTATCTCGCTGAATGGATGCTGACGCACACCTTCAATCACCCAGAGTTTTTGTGGACAGCACAGACCATAAAGGATTGCCTTCAGCCCCCTGAAAACTGGATCACAACCACCTATGAAACCAAACGAGCGAAGGGTGCAGATAAAATGAGTTATCTCATTTTCAAAAAAACCCTTGCATAACGCAGGAAACTTCGTTATTTTCCCTTCAAAATCCGAACTTGATAACGGGTGGGCTCAATAAAGAGGCCGCCCTTTTTGTTGGATAAAAGACTTATTAGACCAAAGTGAATATGAGAAGTAGCCCTGTAGAACAAAAAGTATTCGACATCGCCGTTCCTGTAGCGCAGGACTTGGGACTTGATATTGTATGCGTAAAAATTATTGGTGAAGGCGGCTCTCGCAACGTTCAGGTCATGGCAGAGGACCCCGAAACCCGCAAACTGAACATCGATAAATGCGCAGAGCTAAGCCGTGCCTTATCAGCTGTCATGGATGTTGAAGACCCAATCAATGGCGCATATCGTCTGGAGGTCAGCTCCCCAGGCATAGATCGTCCACTGATGAAGATTAAAGATTTCGATGATTTCAAAGGCTTTGAAGCCAAACTTGAAACAAACACGCCGACCGAAAATGGCCAAAAACGTTTTCGTGGGCACATTAAGGGTGTCCAAGGCACCACAGTAGAGATTGAAACGGATCAAGGCCTGGCCGAAATCCCATTCGAACACTTGGTGAAAGCCAAACTTGTATTAACTGATGAATTGATTAAGGCCACGGCCAATCAATAGGAATTAAAAAAAGAGAAGGATCCCAAACATGGAACTTTTACAAGTCGCAGACAGCGT